>JAOPWA010000621.1 GCA_025965915.1 Dactylosporangium sp.
GGTCGAATCCGGCCACCCGACCAGGCCAGAGGGCATATCCCCGGGAAGGGACATGCCCTCTGGTCATTCCTGGATCCAGCGGCTCAGATCCTCAGCAACTCAGGTTGCCGCCCTCGCTGGTGCCCAGGATCTGGACGAACCTCTGGTAGGAGTTCACCCGGCTCTGCACCTGGGCAGGGTTGCGGCCGTTGCACTCCAGGCTGCCGTTGATGCTTCGGATCGTCTCACCGAAGCCGCGCCCGTTGGCCATCGCGTCATGCGGCGTCATCGTGCCCGGGCCGGTCGAGGTCATCCAGTACCAGATACCGGTCTTCCATGCCACCGCGGAGTCGGTCTGCACCAGGTTCGGATTGCCCAGCAGGTTGATACCGAGCGCGTCGCCCGCCGCCTTGTAGTTGAAGTTCCAGCTCAGCTGGATCGGACCGCGACCGTAGTAGGCCGCCTGGCCCGCCGGGCAGCCGTATGGCTGGCTCCCATCGCAGTAGTGCGGGTAGTTCGCCGTGTTCTGCTCCACGACGTGGACCAGGCCGCCGGTCTCGTGGCTGACGTTGGCCAGGAACGCGGCCGCCTCCTGCTTGCGGACCGTGTCACCGCCCGTGTTCGCGAACCCGGGGTAGGCGCCCAGAGCCGCGACCAGGCCGCTGTACGTGTAGAAGGAATTCCGGTTCGGGAACATCTGGTTGAACTGCGCCTCGCTCACCACGAAGCCCGATGCGCTGGGCGGTGCGGGGTTCGGGTTCGCGGGACCACAGGGGGCCGGCTCCCAGTACCAGGTGCTGATGACCGGGTCGTAGCCCGGGTTGTCGTGCTTGGCCCGGTAGGACTTGCCATCGGTGTACCTGACGATATTGCCGGCGACGTACGACCTGCCGGCCACCCACGCCGGATGGTCGCAGCCCGACCCCGGATTGGCCGGCGGCGGTGGGGGTGTTGTGGAACCACCGCATCCCCCCTGGTCTGCCCAGACGCCGGAGGCGCCGCCCGGGGTCTCGTTCTGGGTCCACCATTTCGCGGACCAGTTGTGCCCGTTGAAGGAGACGGCGGCACCGCCGGTGTACGCCGTCCCCGAGCTCCACTGGGCCGCGCAACTCGCGGCGGAAGCAGAAGCCATCGGCAGGACGACCGCCAATGCACCCGTGACCACCGCGGCAGCGGCCAGCGACACGACGAGACGTTTTCTTGGCACTTGATCACTCCTTCGCGCGGGCAGGAGCCGCACGACATCGACGACAGGACCGGATCCGTACGTGAGCTGGCGCGCCACCTCATTCGAAATGGCCGCCACCGGATCGAAGGAACTCAACCTGATCGATCGACACCGGTCAAGGTATAGGTAACATTCTTAAAAGAACTTTCATCCCATCCGCGCAACCGACGGTCGTCGATGAGTCCTGAGCCGGGCGGCCTCAACGTGTCCTCGGGCTTGCCTCGGGTCCAAATGAGGCGCCCCAACCTTTCACCTGGATGTTGCCATCGAGGTATCTACATCCATCACATAGCCGCTACGGTCCTCACATGCGGACGCGAACTCTCCTCACGGTGGCCGGACTGGCCGCCGCGCTCGTGGTCGGATCGGCTGGCAACGCCCACGCGGCATCCGACCCCAGGCAGTCGCACACGACTACCGTCGGCGTGCACAACGCCTACCAGAAGGCCACGTTCCCCTATCTCGCCGACGCGCTCGACTCCGGCGCGGGCCTGATCGAGCTCGACGTATGGGTCGACTCGCGGAGCCGGCAGTGGCGGGTCAATCACGAACTGTTCGGCCAGAGCAACAACTGCACCTCCGACGGCCTGCGTACGGGAAACCGCGACCGCGGGCTCACGGAGTGCCTGGCCAACATGAAGCTCTGGCATGACGTCAACCCGGGCCACCGGCCGATCATCATCAAGGTCGAGTTCAAGAACGGGTTCGACAGCCGGGTGGGCCTGGGGCCGGCCGACTTCGACCGACTGGTTGCGGCCAGGCTCGGCGACGCGATCTACCGCCCCGCCGACCTCCTCGGCAACTACCGCACGCTCGACGAGGCGGCCCTCGCCGACAACTGGGCCACCAGGTCGCAGTTGGCCGGGAAGTTCCTGTTCGAGATCATTCCCGGGACGTTCGAGCGACAGAATCCATTCGATCACTTGTGGACAGACACCGAGTACGCGACGTACCTGCGTGATCTCGCCACGGCGGGGCGGGTCGGCTCGGCGCAGTCGTTCCCTGCGGTGCTGGATGCGGCCAGCGGTGACCCGCGTACCCGCTACCCCGACCCGGCAATCCGGCCGTGGTTCGTATTCTTCGACGGCTCGGCCTCGGCCTATGTGGGGGGCGGGATCGACGCGACGTGGTACGACAGCCGGCACTACCATCTGATCATGACGGACGCGGCCGCCGTGGCGCCGCCGATCGACTCCACGCATCCGAGCGCGGCCGAGGCATCGGCCCGCGTGGCACTTCTGGCGCGGGCGCACGCCAGCGTCGTCACCGCCGACTGGTCCAGCCTGCCGCAGGTGCTCGCCATGGTGGCGCCACGCGGATGACGGGTCGACGTTCCGCGCCGGTGCGGGTGCCTCTCCGGGGCACCCGCACCGCGGGTACGTGCCGACTGCGATCGTGGCGACCACGCCGGGCTGTGGCACTAGGATCGTTGGCGAGCCAGGTCGGGTCGCACCCGACCGTCCAGCCGTTGAGAGAGATTCAATGATCTTCATCACCGCGAAGTTCCGAGTGCTGCCAGAGCACGCCGACCAGTGGCCCGAGATCGCCGACGAGTTCACTCAGGCGACTCGCGGTGAGGCGGGCTGCTTGTGGTTCGACTGGTCTCGCAGCGTCGAGGACCCGACGGAGTACGTCTTGATCGAGGCTTTTCGCGATGATGAGGCCGGGGGAGCGCATGTCCGGTCCGAACACTTCAGGAAGGCGCAACAGACGCTTCCACCCCACCTCGCCGAGACGCCTCGAATCGTCAACATGACGATTCCGCAAGACGACTGGTCCCTTCTTGGCGAGATGGCAGTGCCCGATCAGAGTTGAGCCCTCGGGACCAGGGGCCTCTCGTTCGCCGACGGGGACGGCGCCTGATGGCGGCTCGTTCAGGCGGCTGAGGTCGGCCGTACGCGGTGCCGGCTCGGCCAGCCAGCGCTCCAGCTCCACGGTGCCGGCCGCGGTGATCTCGTAAGGCAGGAGCCGCCGGACACGCTGGCCCGGGTGGGTGGTATCCGGCTCTAGTCCTACCGGCCGACTGCTCGCAGGACGTTCATCAGCAGCGTCCGTACGAGCGCACGGCCAGGATCCTCCAAGGTACCGGTCAAAATCGCGCAATCATTTCGCTCGTTATTGACGCATCTGACCTTGGACTCTACTGTCGTACCGCTGCTCGGTGACAACGGCGGAGGGGTGGCCCGGCCAGGCGCCGGAGCGAGGATGGGGGACTAATGGACGCGGACCTCAACCGTCGGTTTGACTTGTTCGAGCAGACCGGTCAGGTGGATCCGGACATCAGCGTGTTCGTGCGTGAGGAGCTACTGGCTCTCGAGCGGGACGGGTACGCGATCACCGACGAGACGGCGGGTGCTTTCGCCACTCATGTGCTCATGGCGCTACAGCGGTGCCGGCGTGGAGAGCCGGTCGAGCCCACGCTTGCTGAAGACGTCGTCGCGGCGGAACTGGCTCAGCGCCCGGATGCGGTCGTAGCCGCGAAGGCCTTGAATCAACGGGCCGCTGCGGTGAGCGTTGAGCTACCGGCGACCGAGGTCTCATTCGTCGCCTTGCACCTCGCGGCCCTCACGATGTCTTCCCAGTCGGTACGGCAACCGGAAACGGAACCGTAAAACTGACATCTCCGCCGGTTGCTGGGAGCGGGTGACTGGGTACCTGGCGCTCGCCACGCTGCGTCGATCTGGCGCCCAGGGGCATCTGTCGGTGATTCCTCCCCGAGCTCGCCCGCGCCGGCGGCGAAGACCTGCTGTGCCTGGCACGCATGACAACCCGATCAGGTTCCCGATGGGCATGGACGACGAACACACATAATGACATCATGACAGGATGACTGTGATGCGATGGTCAGCTCGCGGTGAGGAGCAGGCGTGTTCTTGGATGTGACCCGGCGACGTAACCCGCGGCTGATCGAGGCGGCCGTAGAGCTGCACCGTGCCGGCCGCATTCCCTCCAACTGTTACGTCGTGGACGTCGACACGGTCGCGCACAACGCCCGCGAGGTCGTTCGGGCGGCTGAGGGGAGCGGACTGCAGCTCTATCAGATGACCAAGCAGTTCGGCAGAAACCCCGTGGTTGCCCAGGCGATCGCCCAGAGCGGCATCGACAAGGTGGTTGCCGTCGACTTCGAAGAGGCGCGGCTGCTGCATCGACACGGCCTGACGATCGGGCACCTCGGGCACCTCGTGCAGGTACCTGGGAGCGAGATCGCGCGAGCAGTCGCCATGCAGCCGGAAGTAATCACCGTGTTCGGGCTTCCCCAAGCGGTGCGGGTGGCTGCCGCGGCTCATGCCGCGGGCCGCGTGCAGCCGGTGTTGATCCGGGTGGTCGGAGACGGCGACCAGTTCTACGCAGGGCAGCGAGGCGGCGTGCCGCTGGACAAGCTCGTTGAGATCGCGAGGGCGGTGCAGGCGCTCGCGGGGGTCACGGTCGCCGGCGTGACGTCGTTCCCGTGCCTGTTGTGGAACGAGGCGGCAGGCAGGCTGGATCCGACCCCCAACCTCCGAACGGTGAGCGAGGCATCCCGGCTTCTGCGTGACGCCGGGTTCGACGCTCCCGTTGTCAACGCGCCGAGCGCCACCTGCATCGCCAGCCTTGGCGTCCTGCGTGCCCACGGTGCCACCGTGGTGGAGCCCGGAAGCTGCCTCACCGGCCATACTCCGCTGCACGCCGTCAGCGACCAACCTGAGCTGCCGGCGATGGTGTATGTGACCGAGGTGACGCACCGGTCCGATGACGTGCTTTACGCGCTCGGTGGCGGTTACTACCCGCGGTCGCGGGCCAAGCAGGCGCTCGTGTTCGGGCGTGACGACGAACCGGTGCTGGCGCGGGTCGAGCTCGATCCGGCGGAGGCGATCGACTATTACGGCACTCTGCACGTCGAGCAGTCGGCCGGAGCGCAGGTAGGGGACACGGTGGTGTACGCCTTCCGGTCGCAGGTGTTCGTGAGCCGCTCGTTCGTCGCAGCCGTGACGTTCACGGCCGGCAGTCCCGAGGTCGTCGGCATCTTCGACCGTGGCGGGTTCGCGCTGGGACCCGATCTGCTACCGGTCGGCTCGTAATTCCTGCGCGCGGCGGCTCCTCAATGGCCGGATGGTCAGTCGGATAAACCGGACGACAGGCGTTCACCTCTTGTCAACCTGTCATCATGAGGTAATGATGACCGCCAACAAGCGTCTGAAGACAATGTGCAGATAAGGAGGCAACGGCGTGGCCGACGAGGCATCCGTACGGACGTCGACGAACGACGACGGGTACGAAGAGCGGATTGAACAGGGCACGGGTGCCGGACGACTGCGTGCCGGCTCCATCGGCACCACACAGGTACTCATCATGTCGCTTGCCTTCGCCGGGCCGACGGTGAGTATCTTTTTCAACAGCGCCCCTGCGGTTGGCAACTCCGGTGCCGCGCTGCCATTGGCATTCGTCGTCGCGGCGATCGGCGCCGTGTTTGTCGCGAACAGCGTCATCCAGTTCGCCAAGAAGCTACCGACGGCGAGCTTCGCTTACACCTTCAACGCGAACGGCCTCGGGCCGCGCTGGGGACACCTGTCGGGCTGGCTGCTGCTGCTCGGCTACGCACTCACGACACCGATGCTCTATGCGGCGACGGCACTGTGGAGTTCGCAGTTGGTGCAGGACCTGACCGGCCTCCACATCTCGTGGCACTGGTTCTTCCTGCTCTGCCTCGCCGGCACGGTCGCACTCTCGCATTGGGGCATCCAGCAGACCACGAAGCTGAGCCTGACGCTCGTTGCCTTCGAAGTCGCGGTCGTCGTCGCGCTGTCGTTGACCATCCTCGTCCGCGGCGGCGACAGCGGGTTGAGCGCGACTCCGTTCTCGCCGAGCGCACCCGGCGCCAGCTGGTCGGGGATCTTCCTCGCCATGGTGTTCACGGTCATGAGCTTCGTTGGCTTCGAGAACACCGCGGTGCTCGGTGAAGAGAGCCGCAACCCGCGAAGGGTGATCCCGCGGGCGACGCTCGCCGCGATCGTCGTGCTCGGCGCGTACTACATCTTCACGTCGTACGCCGAGGTGATCGGATTCGGCACCAACAACATGGACCAGATGGGCAAGTTCGACATCCCGTTCAACGGGCTCGCGCAGCGCTACTGGGGCCACGGCGCCTCGTACCTGGTCGGATTTGCCGCGGTGACCGCGCTGTTCGCCGGGGTGATCGCGTCGCACAACGCGACCACGCGGGTGCTGTACTCGATGGGCCGCACCGGCGCCCTGCCCCGTGCCCTCGGCCGCACGCACCCCGTGCACGCGACGCCGACGGTCGCGAACGCCACCCACGCCGTGTTCGCCCTTGTCGTCGGCGGCGGCGTCGGCCTGTGGGTGGGCCCGGGCAACGTGTGGGCGTACCTCGGCTCCTTCATGGTGCCGGCGATCATCATCGTGTACCTGCTCGTGAACGTGTCGGTGTACCGGTACTACCGCCGCCAGCACCCGAACGAGTTCTCGTGGGTCAAGCACGCGCTGTTCCCGCTGCTGGGCACCGCCGCCATGGTGTTGCCGCTCAAGAGCGTGGTCTGGCCGGTTCCGCCGATGCCGTACCGCCTGGCCCCGTACATCGTCGGGCTCTGGATCGTCATCGGTGTCGTGTGGATGGCGGTGCTCAAGCGGCGGCGTCCGGAGGCATTGAACGCGGCAGCCGACATCTGGAGTGCCGACTAGCAGGACAACCGGCAGGTGCCGCGGAGTAGCGCGGTACCTGCGTTCCACCACTACCGATCTCCCCGGCTCGTCCCTTCGTTCCCGGAGGCAACGCCCAGATGACAACGAACAAGGAAGGCGCCCCCGCCGTCGGCGCGGGGGCCACGCACAGCCGGGCGGTCGGCGGGCTCCGTGCCGGGGCGATCGGCGGCCTGGCGGCCGGGATCATGGCGGCAGCGTTCTCCGCGCCGTCCACGAGCATGTTCTTCAACTCGCCGTTCGCCGCGCTGCACGCCGGAAAGGCGATGCCGGCGGCGTTCCTCGTCTCCGCGATCGCCATCGGATTCGTGGCGTTCAACATCGCGTCGTTCTCGAGCAAGCTGCCGAGCAGCGGTTACGCCTACACCTTCGTGTCGCACGGCCTCGGACCGAAGGCCGGCTTCGTCTCGGCGTGGATGACGCTCCTCGTCTTCATGGGAACGCCGATCATCGTGCCGCCGTACTTCGGCACGACCCTCAGCAACCTCATCGCGAGCCTGACCGGGGTGCGCATCCACTGGGCGATCCTGGCACTGCTGCTGCTGGCGTTCGTCGGCACGCTCGCGGTGCTCGGCATCAGTGACTCGCTCAAGGTCAGCGGCGTCTTCGTCGTCATCGAACTCGGCGCCGTCGCGGCGTTCGCCATCTACATGCTCGTGAAGAGCCCGCACGGCCAGGCGCCGGCCGCGTTCTCGCCGACGAGCGCGCCGTCGATCGGCGCGTTCGCGCTCGCCATGATCTTCTGCGTACTCTCGTTCCAGGGCTTCGAGAGCGCTGCGACGCTGGGCGAAGAGACGTCGCGAGCGCGGGTCACCGTGCCGCGGGCGCTGCTCGGCGCGATCGTCGTCACCGGCCTCTTCTACACGTTCACGTCGTACGCCGCGGTCGTCGGCTGGGGCAGCAACGACATGGACAAGTACGCGGGCGACACGTCGAACTCGTCACCCTGGATCACGCTGGCACAGAACTACGCCGGCTCCTGGCTGGCCGACGTCTTCGCCGCTGTCGTTGCCGCCGGCCTGCTCGCCGGCACCATCGCCGGGGTGAACGCCAGCGCGCGCATGCTCTACGCCATGGGCCGCGAAGGCGTGCTGCCGTCGGCGCTCGGTGTCGCGAACCCGCGTACCCGCACGCCGGTGTTCGCCTCGCTGGTCGCCGTGGTCATCGGTGGCCTCGGCGGCGTCATCTCGGGCCTGGTCTGGTCGCCGCTGCAGGTCTGGGGCTTCTTCGGCAGCATCATCGGCCTCGGCGCCGTCTTCGTGTACATCATGGTCAGCCTCGGCGTGATCCCGTTCTTCCGCCGTGAGCACCCGCAGGAGTTCTCGGTACTGAAGCACGCCGTCGTGCCTATCGTGGCCATCGCGATCCTGCTGATCCCGTTGCTCATCAAGAACGGCCTGATCTGGCCGCTGCCGGCATGGCCGTACAACCTCGTGCCGTACCTCGCCCTTGCCTGGCTCGTCGTCGGTGGCGCCATCGTCGCCTACCTTCAGGCCAAACGACCGGAGCTACTCGAGCGTGCGGGCCGGATCGTCGTCGACGAAGAAGCGGCCAGCCCCCCTTGCGCCGCCGAACCTGTAGCTGTTGCCGCGGTTGATGGTTCTTCAACGAACGGTTCGCGGACGCCGAGCTATCGGCGTCCGCGGCCGGCGATGTCGACTACGAGCGATGGCTGCGAGGACTGGGCAGGTCATTGGGGACCACCCGTTCGCCCGGTGAATTCGTTCGCCCGGGCACCTGCACCTCGAACACCGCGAGGTCGGCCCGGTGCCAGGCCTCGAAGTACTCGACCGGCCGACCGTCCATGTCGCGGCACTGCGACCGGATGAGGAGCAGTGCGGCACCGACCGCTGTACCCAGCGACGTGGCAAGCGACTGATCGGCATTGACGGCTTCGACTCGGCGGACCGCCGACGCGACGCTCACGCCGCAGGAGTCGCGCAGCAGCGAGTACAGCGATTCCTTCGAGAGGTCCGCGTTGTCGAGGAGCTTGAGGAGGTTGGTATGTAGCCGGTTCGGCAGGTACGACCGCGTGAAAGCGAGTGGCTTGCCGTCGACGGACCGGATGCGTTCGAGGACGACGACCCGCTTCTCGCGCGTGTTGAGGGCGGCGCGGACCTCGTCGGTAGGCTCCTCCTCCCGGCAGGAGAACACCTTGCTGACGACGGAGAATCCGCGCGAGGCGAAGTCGTAGTGGAACCCGTCGGCGCTGTCGAGGAAGTACTCCATGAACTTCGGTGCGCTGACGAAGGTGCCCTTGCCCTGGACCCGGGTGAGGTAGCCCTCCTGCGACAGCTCGCCGACCGCCTGCCGCACGACGGTCCGCGAAACTCCGAACCGGGCACACAGGTCTGGCTCGGAGTCGAGTTGGTCTCCTTCGCGCAGCGCGCGCGAGCGGATGTCCTCGAGTAGTTGCTCCTTGAGCTGCTGATAGAACGGGAGGCGAGAATCGCGGCTCAGACGGTTGCCGACAGGGCGGCGCGGCGAGACCGGCGTTGGCCGTTCGGCGGTCATCCCTGCCTCACCCAGCCATCCCGCCGTGCGCGCTGCGCAGAGTCGTTGGTCATGTCCCGCCCCCTCGTACAAACTCGCCATGACTGTAGTGGTCGCCACGAAAAGTCGCCGGCTTCAGTGTGCATACAGCAGTTCTCCTTGACCTGACTAGCAACGACCAACATAATAACGTCATGATGAATCGGCACCCCCGTGCCCAGACATCCGCCCCTATCGGCTGTTGCCGGCCCACCCGCGCACGGTTGTGCACCATATCCCGGACCGAAGGCGAGTAGCCCACAGTGACCACCCATCCGCTTGCCTCGCTCAGCTTGTCCGACGCCATCGCGATGCAGTTCCGTCTGGTCGACATCATTCATCGCCACTTCGACGGACACCAGGCTCTCGAAGCCGGCGACTACGGCGCGGTGCCAGGCTTGGGCCGGCCGCACGCGACGGCCAAGGTCGAGGCCGTCATCGCCGAGCTGTTCGGTGCCGAGGACGCCGCACTCGTGGCAGGAGCAGGCACCGGCGCGATCCGGGCGGCGCTCATGGCGTCGCTGTCGCCGGGCGCTTCGGTGCTCGTGCACGCCGTCCCGATGTATGCGACGACAGGCGTCACGTTTCGGGCCATGGGCATCGACCGGCGGGGCGTGGACCTCAACGACCGCGAGGCGCGGCAGAAAGCCCTGTCGGAGGGGCCGACCATGGTCTACCTCCAGCACGCGCGTCAGATGCTCGAGGACTCCTTCGACACCGCGAAGATCATCGCCGAGGCACGGCGACTCGCGCCGGACGCGACGATCATGATCGACGACAACTACACGATCATGACCGTGCCGCGGTCGGGCATCGAAATCGGAGCCGACCTGTCGGCATTCTCGGTCTTCAAGCTGCTCGGTGAGGCCGGCGTCGGTTGCGTGATGGGCCGCGGCGACCTGATCGCCCGGGTGCGTGACGACGCGTACTCAGGCGGCTCGAAGATCCAGGGGCCGCCCGCGGTCGCAAGCCTGCGGCAGATGGTGTACGCGCCCGTGGCTCTGGCCATCCAGGCCCAGGTCGTCGACGAGGTGGTCGAACGGCTGAACTCGGGCGAGGTGCCCGGTGTCCGGCGCGCCTTCCGCGCGAACCACCAGGAGTGCTCGCTGCTCGCCGAACTGGAGGAGCCGCTGGTTTCCCGGGTGCTCGACGTTGCGTGGCACCACGGTGCGACGGTGTACCCGGTCGGGTCGCAGTCCCGCCACGAGACCGCGGTGATGGTCTACCGGCTCTCCCGAGCCATGTGCGAGGCAGACCCGGCGATGGCCGAGCGGATGTTGCGGGTCAACCCGTTCCGCGCGGGAGCGGACACCATCGTCCGTGTCCTGCGCGCATCAGTCGAAGACGCACGTCGGGTGGAGGCATAGCACCGATGAGGTATCGCAAGCTTGGGCGCACCGGCCTGGAGGTCTCGGTCATCGGACTCGGCACCTGGTCGATGGGTGGCGACGAGTGGGGGCCCAGCGACGATCAGGTGAGTATCGACGTGCTCAGGGCCGCCGTGCGGGCCGGAGTGACCATCGTCGACACCGCCGACGTCTACGGTCTCGGGCACAGCGAAGAGTTGGTGGCGGAGGCCATTCCGGCCGACACGAACGTCGTCGTCATCACCAAGGGCGGTTGGGACATCTACACCGACCCGCCGGTCGTCGGCGGTGCCCGACGTCGGTACGAGGCTGACTATCTCGAACACGCGGTGGCGCAGTCCCAAAGGCGACTGGGCCGCGCATGCCTCGATGTCTACCTGCTGCACAACCCGACGCGCGCCGACCTCGTCGAGTACCGGCCGGTGGAGACTCTCCGCACGTTGCAGGACGCCGGCGCCATCCGCTTCGTCGGGGCATCGGTCGGCTCGGAGGACGATGCCCGTGCCGCGATCGAGGCGGGTATCGACGTGCTCGAGGTTCCGTTCAATCTCGTACGTTCGTGGGCCTCGTCGGTCTTCGCGGACGCCGCCGCGAAGCAGGTCGCGGTCGTCACCCGTGAGCCGCTCGAGCGCGGCCTCCTCACCGGCAAGTACGGCCCCGACGCCGTCTTCCCGGCGGGCGACCACCGCAACGACAAAGGCGCCGACTGGTTGCGGGCGGCACAGCCCTACGCCACCCGCGTCGGTGAGGTCGCGCAGTCGCGCGGCTGCGTCCCCGCGCAGGTCGCGATCGCGTACCCGCTGTCCTATCCCGATGTTTCGTCGGTGTTCCTCGGCGCGAGGTCGGTCGAACAGGTGACCACGAACGTCGGGGCCGCCGACCTCGTGCTCTCCGACGGAGAGCGTCACCGGCTGGAAGCGCGCAGCGCAACCGAGGGTGGAGGGTCAGTCCGATGAGTGGCACCGCAGTTCCGGCGACCGGTAAGCCGATCGATCCGGCAGACGTCGTCGCCGCGTTCAAGGCGACGCCCGTGCGGCCGCAGATGAACCTCGAAGAGGCGGTTGCGTGCCAGTTCCGCCTCGTCGACGCCGTTCAGGCCGTGATGGGCTCGGATCTCGCACTGACCGAGGACTACGGCCAGGTTCGCGCTCTCGGCACCTTGCAGTTCGGCGCGGGCGGCCGCACCTACTCGACCGCGCGCGTCGAAGAAGTGCTGGCCGGCTTCTTCGGCGTCGGCGACGCGGTGCTCGTACCGGGTGCAGGCACGGGAGCGATCCGCGCGATGCTGAACTCGGCGCTCGAGCCCGCGCAGAGCGTGATCGTGCATGATGCGCCGGTCTACAAGACGGCTCTGCCGGTCATGCGGCACATGGGCCTGCAGGTTCTCCCGGTCGACTTCAACGACCTCGACGCCGTGCGCGAGGCCGTCCGGCAACGGCATCCGGCCGCCGTCTACTTCCAGTACGTGCCGCAGCAACTCGGTGATCGCTGGCAGCCGGATGACATCATCGCGGCGGTCAAGGAGACCAGTTCCGACGTGCAGGTGCTCGCGGACGACAACTACGCGGTGATGCGGGTGCCGTCGATCAGCGTGCAGAGCGGCGCCGACGCATCGGCTTTCTCCTTCTTCAAGCTGCTCGCCGCGGCGAACATCGGTTGCGTCCTGGCGAATGGCGACGTCGTGTCGGGCATCCGGCGTGACCTGTCGTCGGCGGGATGCCAGGTCCAGGGCCCCGATGCGATGGAGGCGTTGCGCTCGCTGGTGTACGCGCCGGTCTCGCTCGCCCTGCAGGACCGCGTCGTCGTCGAGGCGAGCGATCGGCTCAACGATCTGATAGCGGCCGGACGGCTTCCGGGCGTGGCACAGGCCGTGGCCGGTCAGCCGGCGATCCGCTCCGTCGTCCTGATCTTCGAGAAGCCGGTGGCCGAGGCTTTCCTCGCTTCCGCGTGGCGGCACGGTTCACCGAGCCGGTCCGTGGGTGAAGAAGCGGCTATCGAGGTGCTGCCGCTCTTCACGTACCTCACCGGCACGTTCCTTCGCGGTACGCCGGGGCTCGAGCGGTACTGTCTGCGGATCAATCCCATGCGAGGCGGCACGGAGGCAATTGTGCGCGTGGTTCTCAACGCGCTCGCGGACCCGGAGTTCCAGCTCGCGCTCAAGGCTGCGTAGGCAGCCCAGTGTTCGACCAACGGAGGATCACGTGATTCGTATTGCTGTCTGCGGAATGGGCCGCGAGCGTATCGCGACCGTCGCGAAGGAGGCCGGCGGCGGCCAGGTCGAGACGATGGCGCTGACCGACTTCGAGGCAGCGAACGCCGTCAAGACCGGTAAGGCCGATTACTACATCGGTGCGTGCCAGAGCGGTGCCGGCGGCGCACTCGCGGTTGCCAACGCACTCCTCGGCCCGACGTTGGTCACGCGCCTGGCGGGTCCGGGCGGCGCTGCTCCCGATCAACACCAGGTCGTTACCGCGCTGCAAGAGGGCAAGAAGGCCTTCGGCATCGTGCACACGCAGACCGACATCGCCGTGCCGGTGATCGTTCGCGCGCTCCTGCGGGGATCCGAGTAGCGCCGGTGATCCTGAGCCATGAGATCGCCAAGCCGCTCCTCGTCGGGCTGCTCGGCTGTGTGTCCACGATCGCGTCGCATCGCCGTGTCGCCATCTACCACGACGGGCTTCGCACCGTTGTCGCCGAGGTCGAAGCCGGGACGAAGACGCGACGCGAGCTTGCCAAGTACGCGTACAGCCTGAGCTTCCCGTTCGTCATCGGTGCGGCGCTTCCGTACGCGCTCGCCACCGGAATCATCGTCATCCACATGGTGTGCCTGGGTGGCGACGTCATCGGCTCTCGGGTCAGAACCTGGCGGCTCGCCGGGCTTCTCGGCTTCGTCTACGCCGGCTTGATGACTCTCGTCGTCGACCTCTTCGTCCTCGGCATGCGTCAACTGCCACTCGGGCAGGCGAACCTGCATCTACTGTGGCTGCCGCTGGCCTACACGTTCCCGCTGCTCGGCGCCATCGCCGCGGGCCAGCTGTGGGGCGCGAAGTGGGGAGCGATCGGGATAGCTGCGACCCTGGCCGTGTGGTGGCCATTGCACGTGGCGGTTCGCGCGGCCGGCTACGACAAGCACGGGCCGTTCGACAGCGGCTCCATCACGCTCATGCTGGCCACAATCGTGTTGTTCGTCGTGGCCTACCGGTCGGTGAAGACCGAAGGCACCGACCTCAGCTTCTTCGAGCCGAACATCAAGCGCATCCACGGCAACTGGCCGTTCCTCGTCGTCATCGCCGCGCTCATCTCCCTGCTCGCCTCGTACCACTGGCTCGCGGGCGAACCGGGACAGGCGGCGTTGCTGGGCTCTGGGCTGGCCCCGGCAGCGGCCGCGGTCGCGTTCTTCTCCGCGATCGGGTTCATCCAGCTGCAGGGCATGACCGGGCTGGTGAGCGGCGTGTGGAACCAGGACGGCTATCCCGACTGGTTCCTGGGGCTGGGATACGTCATCGGCAACCCGTTCGCCGCCGCCGCCGCGGGCGCCGCTGCCATGGGCGTCGAGCTGCTCAGCTTGCGGGCGGTAGGGCGGCTGCTTACGACGCGGCCGGTCGTCTCCGACCTCGGCAACGCGATTCGCGACTCAATGGACCTGCTTCCGAATATCGCGATCCTTGCTGGCGGAGTCATGGCGGCGATCGCGACGGCCGGAGTGCCGGGGGCGTGTGCCATCGTCGCCGCGGTGTACATCAACGACGTCAGAGGTCGCCCGGTGACGCCGTTGGCGGTGCCTGTGTTCGCGTACCTGTTCGTGGCGCTCGTGCAGGGGGTCGGAGCACACCTCGGCGCGTGGCACTGATCGAGCTGGTCAGGCGGGCTTGCGACTCTTGACGCGGCTCCCCGCAAAGATAATGATGTCATGACTAGATGCCTCGGGGATGACCCGAGGCACCGGTCTGACGGAGGCGACGGCGGATGCCGCGCACCCAGGCCGCATGGACGGCGCCGAGCGGCCGACATCGCTGAGTTCGCCGTACGTTGCTTCGACTCGCTTCCGGACTGAGCGCATACCCGAACAGGAGCAACCAGCCGGACGTCTGACCCCAGCGAGGTCCGAGCCGGTTGGCGTTGAAGGTGTAGGCGAAGCGAGTGCGCCCGCCCTGCTTAACCGGCTTGTTCACTGTGGAAACTCGTTACACGGTCGCTATTGACCCTCGCCTGAGCGGCCCACATACTCACGTCATGATGTCCTGATGTGTTGGGCCAAGCGCGTTCGAACGCGCAGGCACGGCCACTGCGGGGAGCCACCCGGCGATCCTTCGAGCTGCTCGCGATCCAAAACCCAGGGCAGGGCCGCAACCGTGCCGGCCGCGCCCTGCGGAACAAGACGGACCATCGAACTCGGTCTCAGCCATGAAGGAGCATGTCGATGAGCAGGAAGATCGCGCCAGAACTGCAGCACGTGTTCGACGAAGACGCTGCCGTCGACCTTCTGCGTGGGATCGTTCGCGTGCCGAGCGTTACGGGAACCGAGGGCGAGGTCGCCAAGTACGTCGCCGCGATCCTCGAGAATGCGGGCGCGGATACTGTCGAACTCGACCTCTTCGGCGACCGCGGCAACGTTCTGGCAGTCTTCCGGGGTACGAAGCCGGGTCCGACGATCGTCTTCGCCGGCCATCTCGACGTCGTGGGTGTCGACGGCTGGGAAGCGCACTGGGGCGACGACCCGCGCCGCGATCCGTTCGGTGCCGCTGTACACGAGGGCGCGGTGTGGGGACGTGGCGTCGGCGACCTCAAGGGCGGGATCGCCGCGGCCATCGCCGCCGTCCAGACGTTCCTTGCCGCGGGACAGGAGCTTGCCGGCAACATCGCCTTCGCGCTCGTGAGCGACGAAGAGGCCTGCGAGGGCATGGGACAGAGTATCGGCATCAAGCGCCTGCTACCGCGCTTGCGCGAGCACTTCCCAACGGCCGACCTCGCCGTCTACGTGGAGCCGACGAAGCTCGATGTCTACGTCGCGCAGATCGGCTTCTACATCGCCGACATCACCGTCACCGGCCGGTCGGCGTACTTCAGCAAGGCCGAGCTCGGCATCGACGCGCTGAAGGCCGGAACGAAGGCTCTCGAACTGCTCTGGGCGCATGACGAGACGCTGCGCGGGCGCGGTACGCATCCGCTGCTCGGTCCCCGATTCCTGCTGCCGACCAGCGCCCAGGCGGGCGGGCTCATCGCGGTTCCCGGCGAGTGCAAGATCAGCCTCATCGCGGCGGCGTTGCCCGGCGACGAGCTGAACGACGCGAAGGCCGAGCTCGAAGAGGTGTTGCGTCCGGTGTCGGAGATTCCCGGCATCACGGTCGAGATCGCGTACAGCTCGGCTCGCGACCACAACGTGGGTGGCAGCCCGGCGGAGGTCTCCGCCGACCTCGAGGTGTTGCGCCCGCTGATCGCAGCGGCCGAGGCGGTACGTCCAGGATCGGGGAACATCTCCGGCGCCCCGTACTGGTCGGAGTCGCCGTTCTTCATCGGCCAGATGGACACCCCGGCCGTGTACTTCGCGCCCGGTGACATCAGCAACTGCCACACCTTCGACGAGCACGTAGCCATCGACGAGTACCTCGACGGCGTCGCCATCCTTGCGAACTATCTGCTGGCCGTCTGCGGCGCAGCGAAGTAACCAGAGCGCGCAGCCTCGACTCGCCACGCCCGCTCGAGCACCCGAAGAGCCGCTCACGCAAGGCGCCGCCGGACCGGCCCGCCCGCACTAAGCGAAGGAGTTCACATTGAGACGCAAAGTCCTTCTGATGGCAACCGTCGGCGTGAGCCTGGCGTTGGCCGCTTGTAGCACCGGCGCCAAGTCGTCGAGTGGATCCAACAACTCGGCGAGCGCGCCGAGTTCGTCGGGCGCGACCGGCCGCAACGTGATCGACCAGACCGTCACCGGCACCCGGGGACCGAACGGCGAGAGCCCGACCCCGGTAACCGACCTTACGTTCACGCCGGACGAACTGGCGAAGCTCAAGGCCGGCAACTTCAAGTCCGCCATGTTCTGGTTGGACGCCTCCCCGTTCTTCACGGCCGTGCAGAACGGCGCGGCCGAGGAATTCAAGCGGCTCGGCATCGACGTCGTCGCGACGGGCCAGGCGAAGGATGACGCCGGCACACAGGCGAACCAGATCCAGACCGCCATGGCGAAGAAGCCCGACGTCATCATCAGCCTGCCGGTGGACCCGACGTCGGCGGGCGCAGCCTTCAAGCCGGCCGTCGACGCCGGGACGAAGCTCGTCTTCCTCTCGAACATTCCCGCCGGTTACACGTACGGCAAGGAGTACCAGTCGCTCATGACCGACGACCTGTTCGAGATGGGCAGGCAGGCCGCGGAGGCCCTCGGCAAGTCGCTCGGCGGTAAGGGCAAGGTCGGCATCCTGTTCTTCAACTCGAAGTTCTACGTGACCAACCAGCGTGACGCCGCGTTCAAGTCGACGCTCGCGGCGAAGTTCCCGGACATCAAGGTCGTCGCGGAGCAGGGCTTCACCAACCCGAGCGACACGAACGGCATCGCCAGCGCGATGATCGCGCAGAACCCCGACCTGGATGGCGTCTACTCGAGCTGGTCGCAGCCTGGTGAGGGCATCCTCGCGGCGTTGCGCACGGCGGGCAACACGCACGCGAAGTTCGTGAGCCTCGACCTCGACGACCCGGTCATCATCGACATGGTCACCGGCGGGAGGACCGTCGCCGTCGTCGTCGACAAGGCATGGGACCTCGGCGTCGGCATGGCGGACGCCGCTGCGTACGCACTGCTCGGCAAGAAGGCGCCCGAGTTCGGCGTCGTCGGTGCGACGACCATCACCAAGGACAACGTCGCGGACGGCTACCAGCAGACGCTGCACCAGCCTGTCCCGGAAGCGGTCAAGAAAGCCATGAAGTAACGACGGCACGGCCGACGCCCGTCCCCGGCCACCGCCCGGGGCGGGCGTCGGCTCCTCCGCTCGGAGGAACCGCACTCGCAGTCCTGATCGAGAAAGGCTCACCACGATGGCGGCAGAATCACCTGCGATATCGGCCGGTGGCGCCGTTGCGCGACTGCGCAGCGTGGATCCACGTCGTTACGTGGTCTACGTCGGCTTCGTGCTCATCCTCGTCGCGATGAGCATCGTCTTGCGCAACGACGGGTTCTTCACCCAACGCAACCTGATCAACATCATCTTGCAGACCGCGCCCATCACGGTGATGGCGGTCGGCACCGTATTCGTCCTGAGCACAGGCGTCATCGATCTGTCGATCGGTGCGATCGTCGCACTTTCGGCGGTTGTCTCGGCTGCGGTGCTACGCGACCACGGACTGGCCGCGGGTGTCGCGGCCGGCGTCGCCACAGGTCTGGTCGTGGGCCTCCTCAACGGTCTGCTCGTCACCCGCCTTCGGCTGCCGTCATTCCTCGTGACGTTGGGGATGATGGAGGTGGTCGCCGGCATGGCACAACGCCTGACGAAGCTCGCGGCGGTGCCGACCGTCGACGACTACTTCAACGGCTTGTTCGGTTCGGGCAGCATCGCCGGCATTTCCACGCTCATCGTCTGGTCGGCGATCGCGGTGTTCGCCGGGCACTACGTCTACCGTCACACCCGGGCCGGCGCGCACGTGCTCGCCGTGGGTGACAACCCGCGTGCGGCTCGCGTGTCCGGCATAAACGTCGGACGCATCAAAATCGGCGTGTTGATCATCAGTGGCATCTGCGCTTCGACCGCCGGGATGTTGTACGCCGGGCGGCTGCACGGCGCGACCTACAACCTCGGCGCCAACGACCTGCTCACCGTGATCGCAGCCGTCGTGGTGGGTGGCACCCGCCTGACCGGTGGCCAGGGCTCCGTCGTCGGCGCCCTGATCGGCTCGCTCATGCTCGGCATGCTCAACAACGGTCTCATCCTCGCCGGGCTCTCGACCTGGGACCAGTTGATCGCCAACGGTCTGATCCTGCTCGTCGCGATCGCCCTCACCGGGCGCGAAGAGAAGGTCTAACTCGTGCGACGACAGTGTGCTTCGATACCCACCGCGCCGCACTCCGTAGAAAGGGTCCGGTCATGACGGACGTTGTGCCCGCACTGCAGCTGGAGAAGATCCACAAATCCTTCGGCGGCATCACGGCCATCAAGGAGTTCAGCCTCTCCGTTCACCGTGGTGAGGTGGTCGCGCTGGTCGGCGACAACGGCGCCGGCAAGTCGACGCTCATCAAGATCGTGGCCGGCGTGCACCCACCGACCTCGGGCCACATCCGGCTCGACGGCGAAGAAATCACCGGGGCCGACGCCAGTTCGGTGCGCGGCCACGGTGTCGAGGTCGTCTACCAGGACCTCGCGCTCGCCGACTCCCAGCCGGTGTACATGAACATGTTCCTGGGCCGCGAACTGGTGAAGGGCCCGCTCCGCCGACTGGACAAGAAGCGCATGGCGCGCGAGACACAGGCTCTGGTCGACTCGCTCGACGTGCGTATTCCGTCGGCGAAGGCGATCATTCGCGAACTGTCCGGCGGCCAGCGGCAGGCCGTCGCGATCAGCCGTGCGACGCACTGGGCGCAGCGTCTCGTCCTGATGGACGAGCCCACGGCCGCGCTCGGCGTGGCCGAGACGGCGAAGGTGGAAGAGCTCATCATGCGGCTGCGCGAACAGAACCGGGCGATCCTGCTCGTCAGCCACAATCTCGAGCAGGTCATGCGCCTCGCCGATCGGATCACGGTGCTGCGGCGCGGCACCCAGGTGGGAACCCGCATCACATCGCAGACCGACAAGAACGAGATCGTCTCGATGATCACCGGCCTGCAGGCAGCGGACGCGTAGGGCACGCCTGTCACCGCACCGGACGCGCAGGGTACGGCTGTCACGGCACCCGCGCGCCGCCAGTCGGTCCCGTCGCGGCCGGGTTGTCGCGCCACAGGCAGCATCGGGCGATAAGCGCAGCGCCGGCCACGCACGCCCCTGCGGTGAGAAATGCCAGGCGGATGTCGATCGCGGCGAAGACGGCTGCGGATGCCTGGCCCACCGAGGCGCCAACTGCGCTTGCCACGCTCATCCAGGCGAACGCCTCGATCGCGGCTTCGCCCCGAGAGGCGGCGTCCATCAGCAGCGACGTCGTGGCGATCGTCGGTGCCCGCGCTACGCCGGCCAGCAGGATGACCGCGCCCATCACGACGAGGTCGCCGGTCGTCGCACAGAGCGCCAGACCGGCGGCATAGGCCAGGACGCATACGACGAGCCGCGCCGCCGGCCGGCTCGACCACCTGCGCGCGCCGTAGAAGAAACCGCCGGCGAGACTGCCGATGGCGAATGCCGAAAGCAGATAACCGCTTGCGGCAGCGGCGTGGTGCAACGTGCCGAAGCCGGGCACCGCGACGGTGAGCGAGCCTTCTGCGAAGGCGACCAGCGCGGTGATGCCGGCAACCGCTCCGACGGCTCCGCGCAGGACGCTACGGCGCGTCCCGGCTAGCGTGCCGCCTCGGCTGCGCGGTGGCGTGGGGACGCCGAGCAGCAGCAGCGTTCCGGTCAGGCCGCACGCGGCCAGTGCGACCAGTCCGGCGGCGGCGCCGGCTAGTTGCGCGAGTAGCGCGACGAGCGCCGGGCCGAGAGTGTTCGAGACGTCGTAGGTCAGCGCGTCCAGCGCATACGCGGTGGGCCGTTCGTGCGGCAGCACGAGGGGCCAACTCGACCGTAGATGGGCTGACAACGCGGGAAGCAACAGACCGCATATCGCTGTGACGACCAGCAGGACGGTCGGCGGGCGCTTCGCGGCCGTGCATGCTGCCAGGACGAGGACGCCCGCAGCGTGCGCAGCCGACGCCGCGACCAGGACCGTCCGTGCGCCCAGTGCACTGCTCAACCGGCCCTGTACGGGCCGCCCGAGTGCCGCGGAGGTCACGAAGACGGCGGCGGCTGCGCCCGCGACCGTGAACGAGCCCGTCGCCTCCCGCACACCGAACACGATCGCGAGGCCGATTCCGCCCTCCCGGAGCCGGCCTACGAGGCCGCCTATCAGCATGGTCGAGACGTGCGGCATGCGCAGCGCGGAGCGGTAGAGGGCAAGTCCGAACCGGGCGTCCCCGTTCGCGATGTCTCGCCCGGCCGCGGGCATGCGCTTGTTCAAGCACCTTTGGCCGAGAGCCCGCCGTCCATGACCAGCAGAGATCCGCTGCAGTACGAGGATTCGTCGCTCGCGAAGAACAGGCAGCCATTGGCGATCTCCGCCGGTTCGGCGGCGCGGCCCATCGGGTTCACCTGGTAGCGCGCGGTCTCATCTTCGAAGACACCGAGGTACTCCTCGACCATCGGCGTACGCACGTAGCCGGGCGCGATGACGTTCGAGCGGATGCCGTCGCGGGCGTACGCCAGGGCCAACGAGCGGCTGAGGTTGATGAGAGCGCCCTTCGCGGCGGTGTACGTATGCGCGGTGTCCTGCCCGCGGTAGCCGGAGATGCTGCCGATGTGCACGAGCGAGCCGCCGCCGCGCTTGCGCATCTCCGGAATGACGCCGCGCGTCATCAGGAAGGCCGAGCTGAGGTTGATCGCCATGACGTGATCCCACATCTCCGGCGTGGTCTCCTCGATCGTGTTCATCGACCCCGGCTGCACCGAGGCGTATGCGGCGCCGACGCCCGCGTTGTTCACCAGCACGTCCACGCCACCGAACTGCTCGACCGCCGTGCGGATCGCCTGGCGGGCGCCGTCCTCGGTCGACAGGTCCGCCGCGACGACGCAACCTGTGCCGCCGGCGCGGGTGACCTCGTCGAGGACGTCGGCCAGTTTGTCTTCCCGCCGGGCGACTCCGACGACACGCGCCCCCTCACGCGCGAACAGCAGCATCGTCGCGCGGCCCATGCCGGAGTTGGCGCCCGTGACGATCGTTACCTTGTTGTCCAGGCGTCCCATCTCGGGTCCTCCTCATATGCGGCTTCAGTTCGTTGACTTGCCGTACCTGTACGCAGGAAACGGCATCACGTTTCATGCAGGACGTATGGCCGGGCCACTTCCGGCCGCAGCCATTGAATGCTCTCGGGCAGCCGCCGCAGCGCCTCTTCCAGGTGCTCTTCGTTCACGGTGTTGAATTCGAACATGCCGAAGTGATGGCCGACGAAGACCTCGGCGCGCATGGCGGCCGCAAGCGTGACAGCCTCCTCGGGATGGAAATTGCCGGGGACTGCGAGTTGCAGCCGGTACGCGTCCCGGCCGTTGATCGGAAGCAGCGCGACGTGGATGCCGAGGTCTTTCAACCGGTCGGCTTGTCCTTCGTACGGGACGCAGTCGCCCGAATGGTGCAGGCGCAGGCCGCCGGCTTCTATGACGTAGCCGAGGTGCCTACTGTGCCCGAACTCGTCGAACTCGAGGGTTTCGTGCGCCGCCAGAACCGGCATGACCGTCAGTCCGGGCAGCGGTTCGAGTAGGACGTCCGCGTCAGCGCCGATCACGCGGTCAGCAGGGACGCCGATGTCGATGGCGTGCGCACGCCAGGCCTCGGGCACGACGAAGCGGCAGGCGGGATGCGCGGCAGTGACCGCCCGGAGGGTCTCCGGATCCATGTGATCGGAGTGCTTGTGGGAGCAGAGCACGAGATCGACGTCCGGCAACCGGTCGGCTGTCACCGGTGCGGGCATCAGCCTCTGGTGTGGAAACTCGGTGCCGGCGTACTTCTTCGCCAGGCTGTCCGAGAGGTAGGGGTCGATGAGCAGTGTGTATACGCCGTCACCAGCGGTGTGCAGCCGCAGGAGGAAACCGGCTTGACCCAACCAGGTCAGCGACGGCGTTCCGGCGTCGTCGGGTGCTTCGGCCGGCAGCAGACGGCGGGTCACGGTGTCCGGGCCTCAAGCGTCAGCGCGTCGAGGAGGTTCACCACGGCGTCACGGGTCGCTCGCCGGACGCTGTCGACGGTGAAGCCACCGATGTGCGGGGTCAAGATGACACCGTCATGCTGATGCAGCTGCGAAGGGTGTGGTGGTTCGGTGTCGAAGACGTCCACCGCGTAGCACGCGAGCCGACCGGAGTTGAGCGCCTCGAGCGCGGCGGCTTCGTCGACGAGTGACGCGCGTGCGGTATTGACGAGTATCGCACCGGGCCGCATGCGGGCGAGTTGTGGCGCTCCCAGCAGCGCGGCCGATCCGGGTTGGGTCGGGACGTGCAGGGAGATGACGTCGCTTGCCGCAAGGAGTCCGTCCAGAGCGACAAGTGAGACGTCGGCCGGCGAACCGGACGGCAACATCGGGTCACAGGCGACGACAGTGGCGCCCAGTGTGTGTAGGAGGCCGGCGACGGTGCGGCCGATCGTTCCGTATCCGACGAGTCCGACGGTGCAGGTCGCGAGTTCGCGTCCCTGCCAGCGCTGCCACCGACCGTCACGCAGCGCGCGATCGGATTGGGGTATGCGTCGTAGCGCGGCGAGCATCAAGCCCAGAGCCAGCTCGGCCACGCCGCGCGCGTTCGCGCCGGGTGCACGGGCGACGCGGACGCCGTGGCGCTGCGCCGCGTCGAGATCGATGCTGTCGACGCCAACGCCGTTGCGGCTGATGACCCGCAAGTGGGGCGCGGCTTGGATCACGCGTGCGGTGATCGGCTCGACACCTGCCAACCATCCAACGCAGGGATAGGCGAGCTCGAGGAGTTCGTCTTCGGTTGGACACCGCCCCGGGGGTCCGCTGACCAACTCGAAGCCGGCATCGGTCAGCAGTCTCAACTCCGCGTTCGACGCAAGGCTGTGCGCCGTGAGTGAGCGCGGCGTGACCAGCACTTTGCCGCGGCTCCCGGACGCCGGCATCAACGAACCGCCGGAGTTTCGGTGGTCAGGCCCTGCTCTTCCGTACCCGATGAGGTGGGCTCGGAGTAGCCACGGTGCCTGGGGTTGGCTCTCGTCGTCCAGGAACCCTGTCCGTCGTCGACAATCAGTGTCGCCATGCCACCGGCTTGTCTGATGATCTCGTAGTTCTGGCCGGCGTCGACCGGATAGCAGAACAGTGTCGAGAACTGTTCGGTTCCCACGTTCACGCTGCGATGCACCCAGTTGCCGGGAATGTGGACTGCCTTGCCCGCCGTCAACTCCACAGTGCTCACTCGGCCGTCGACGGTCTCCATCAACATGACGCCCCGCCCGGAAAGGCAGTAGTACAGCTCCGCCCGGTCCGAGAGCGCGTGGAGGTGACCGCGTGTCATGAAGTACTCGGAACTCACCTTGCCGGGTCGGAGGGTGCTGGTGCCTATCACCAGACCGCCCTGGCCCGTGTCGGCGCGACTCTCCTCGACCCAGTAGGCGACCATGTCCGGCACCTGTGCGCGCAGTCCTTGGAAGGCCTCGTCGTCCAGGTACAGCTCGTCGAGGTCGGCCAGGTGCTTGCGGTATGTGCTGCTTCGCCCGGTGAGCGTGCCGTCTGTGGCAACGGACAACGCTATGGGCTCATGGATCGGTCCCAAGTTCGCCATGGCGACCCTTCTGGAAGGTTGCAAGTCGTCAGCTGTCGGACATCGCCCATAGGCGTCGACTGATTGACATTGTCTGAGCAGACATCATAACGTTATGACGTGATTCATCAAGAGGAACGCTCATGCTGGAGCCGGTGAGCAGCGCCAGCGCCCGTCTTTACTTCGTGGGCGTGACCACGTCACAGTCGAACATCCAGGGACTCTTTCCGGTCTGGGCGGCGCGCCTCGGCATCGACGCCCAACTCGTGGGCCGCGACCTGAGACTCGATGCGGAGCCGGCCGAGTACCGCGCGTGTATCGAGGGCATCCGTGACGACCCCGCAGCCGCGGGCGCGCTGGTGACCACGCACAAGGCGGCCGTGCACGACCACGCGGGGGACATGTTCGAAGTCCTCGACGAGTACGCACAGACGTGCCGGGAAGTCTCGTGCGTCGTCCGTGCGGGCCGCGGGCTGAGGGGATTCGCCAAGGACCCCATCACCGCCGGGCTCGCGATGGACCACATGTTCACTACCGCCGGCCCCGTGGCCGGGCGCCACGTGGTGTGTTTCGGTGCCGGAGGGGCCGGCGTCGCCATCACGGTTCGGCTACTCACGCTGGAGGAGCCGCCACAGAGGTTGGTGCTGGTCGACCGCGATCCGCAGCGCATCGCGCTGGCTCGCGAGGTCCACCGCGAGTTGGGTACGGACGTGGACGTCGAGTACCACGTCCACAGTGACCAAGCCGATAATGACAGGATCCTCTCCGCGTCGCCGGCCCGGTCGTTCGTCATCAACGCGACCGGTCTCGGCAAGGACCTGCCCGGTTCTCCGATCTCGCGCCACGCCCAGTTTCCGGCCGAGGGGCTGGTCTGGGATCTCAACTACCGGGGCGCGCTCGACTTCCTCACAACGGCAGCCGAGCAGACCGAACACCGGCGTATCGAAATTCACGACGGCTGGCGGTACTTCCTGCACGGGTGGACAGAGGTCATCGCCGAGGTCTTCGGTATCGAGATGACGTCCGAGCGCTTCGACGATCTCGCGGCGGCGGCCGATCCTCTGCGCGAGGCCGGTAAGCCGTGGAGCGCGTATGCCGATGCAGGTAGGGCAGGTTAGTCGGCAGCAGGGCGCCGAGCGCTTTACCGCGTGCGTCCCGTTTACGGGCCGCACGCGGCTCTCCTCGACCCTGCCCGGACGGGGAAGGGTGCTTGTCAGCCGACCAGGTCGCGAACTGTCGCCCTGGCCACGGCCGCGTCCGGCGCGGACAGCGCAGACCTCGCGTACTGCTGGCACTGCTCCAGGGTGTGCTCGGCCAGCATGGATCGAACCGCCGGCAGCGAGGTCGCAGCCATGGACAGGCTGGAGATCCCGAGGCCCACCAGTACCAGCGCCAGGGCCGGGTCGCTGGCTGCTTCGCCGCAGACACCGACCGGCCGGTTCAGCGCGAGGCCGGCGTCAGCGGCCATCCGGACGAGCTCCAGCAGAGCCGGTTGCCAGGGGTCGACGAAGTCCACGAGGTCCCCGAGCATCCGGTCGGCGGCAAAGGTGTACTGAGCGAGGTCATTGGTCCCGAGACTGATGAAGTCACAGTGCTCCAGGACGGCTGCCGCCCGGAGGACGACCGCAGGTACCTCGGCCATCACGCCGACCCGGACAAGCCCGATTCCGCGTGCACGCCTGACAAACTCCAGAGTTTCGGCCGGAGTCGAGACCATGGGCGCCATCACCGCGACGTCGGCGTCTGACGTCTTCGCGGCGGCGGCGATGGCCTGTAGTTGTACATCCAGGAGTTCCGGATATCGACGCGCCGTGCGAAGCCCGCGCATGCCCAGGGCCGGGTTCGGCTCGTCGTCCAGGGGCGCGAAGCGCAGCGGCTTGTCCGCCCCGGCGTCGAGCGTACGCACGATTACCTTGCGCCCGGAGAAAGCCGCGAAGACCTCCCGGTAGATCTCGATCTGCTCGTTCAGCGTGGGCGCCTCGTCACGGTCCAGGTACAGGAACTCGGTGCGAAACAGCCCCACGCCCTCGCAGTCGGTCTCACCCAGGCCGTCCTGCTTGGTGCCAATGTTGACCAGCAGTTGCACCGGGTGGCCGTCTCGGGTGCGCCCCGGTCCGGTGGCGGCGGCAAGCCGCATGCGCAGGGATCGGTCGTCGTCTTGTGCCTGCGTCACCTCGGACGGCTCAGGGTTGACCGTCACCGTGCCCCGGTGACCGTCAACCAGCACAGTGACACCATCCGGGAGAGCGGCTGCATCGGAGCAGCCCACGACAGCGGGAAGGCCCAAGGACTTGGCCACGATGGCCGTGTGGCTCGTCGGGCCGCCCTCCTCCGTGATGATCGCCACGACCCGGGAGAGGTCGATGGACGCGACGTCAGCCGGCGCAAGGTCTCGCGCGACGACGACGCACTCGTACGGAGGCAGCGGAGGTGCCACTACAGGCAATCCGGCGAGGGTGGCAGACACTCGATACGAGAGGTCTTCAAGGTCGGCGACCCGATCGGCGAAGTACGGACCGGCGGCGGCCAGTGCGGCCGCAAATTCCGCGAAGGCGGCTGTGACCGAACCGATCCGGGATTCGCCACTCTCCAGGGCGCCGAGGATCCGTTGCTTGAGAACGGGGTCAGACACGATCATGGCTTGCGCCGTCAGCACGGCAGCCAGCTCACCGCCTGACTGCTGAGCCCGGTGCTGCAGGTCGGCCGCAACGGCCTCCATCGCGGTGACGATCTGCGCGTTCGCGGCCTCGATGTCCGCGACTGGCCCTGCTTCCGCAGGCAGTTGCTGCCGGAGGACCACCCGCGCGGTTGGCGCGAAGGCCACCCCGGAGCTGACGCCGATACCGCTGAGCCTGCGCACGGGGTCAGTGCTCTTCGTCGAGGTCTCGTGCAAGCACGTCGGCGAGCTGGTCGAGCACGTGTCCACTGTCGTCGTCGTTCGTTGCGAGCAGCACCTCGTCGCCGCCGCGAACGTTGAGGGAGAGCACCGACAGGATGCTACGGGCATCCACGGGCTGGCCGTCCACCCTGCGTATGGTCACCGGCACGGTGTGCTTGACGACCTCTTGCACGAACAGTGAGGCGGGTCGGGCATGAAGACCCACCTTCGAACCCACCGTGACGCGGCGCTCGGGCATCCAAGTTCCTCCTTTGGCTCCGCGGCAGACCGTTGCCCGGATGTGGCGATGGGCGCCATATTTGGACCGCCCACGTAGGGGCCTTGTCGGGCTGCAACCAAGAACGTGCATTGTTCCTGCGCAATTCTGCACAGAACCAGGGTGCTCTGTCCAGACGCCGAGCCTGGGCACCCTGCTCGGGTAGCTACTGGGTCGCGGCCGCCGAGGCTCGGGTCACCGTGACCCCGGCAGTGGCGATCGGAGTGGTCTGCCCAGCGGTCGCGTCCCGGTCGGTGACAACCTCCTGGATGGCATGCAGTGGGCAGATCTGCGCAAACGCCGCGCGACCCAGCTTGGTGTGGTCGGCCAGCACGATCGTGGTACGCGCGCGCAGCATGAACAACTCGTTGGTACGGGCCTCGAGTTCGTTGTGGATCGTCAGGCCGGCATCGACACTGACGCCGTCGACGCCGAGGAGTGTCAGATCAAGGTTGATCCGCGGAATGGTGTACTCCGGCAGCGGCCCCACCAACTCCAGGGACGCGGGGCGGATAAAGCCCCCGGTGACGACCAGCTTGTAATTGGGGTGCAGTGACAGGTCCTGGGCCACCACCAACGAGTTGGTCACCACCGTCACATCGCTCAGCCGCCGGTTGATCAGCTCGCGGATCATCGCGGCCGTGGTTGTGCCCCCGGTGACACCGACGGCCATGCCTGGCTCGATGCGCCGCACGGCTTCCGCGGCGATCCATCGTTTCTGCTCTTCCTGCTGGGCGGTCCGTTGTCTCAGCGGCAACTCGTAGAGGATGCCGCTCGACACCGCCCCACCGTGAACGCGTGAGAGGAGGTGGTGCTTGTCGAGTTCGCGCAGGTCTCGGCGAACCGTCGCGGTCGAGCAACCCAGCGCCTCCGCCAGGCCCGAGACGTCAAGGTCGCCGTCCTTTGCCAGTCGGGCCAGGATGTAATCCCAGCGGGCTGCCTTTCGCATCAGTTCCCACCTCTCCTGCCTAGCGCCGCCGACGCACCATGTCGCCGGGCGGCTGGTTGTCCGTCGCGAAGGATCCTATGAGTAGAAGCGGCCGTCCATGTTCCCGCGTGTCGTGTTCCGATCAGTTCGATCGGCAATCCGGGCAGATACCGAACGAGATCGCGCAGTTTTGCTGCACATTGTTGACCAAGAGTGCGCGACGCCCCTACCATCGGCGTGCGGGCCCGGACAGGGCACCTGCATGGTCCACCTGGCGGCGAGTCCGCCAGGTCTCGCCAACGCCGAAGAGGTGGAGATGACGACGACCTTCCTCGAGAACGTGCGCGCGCAGCCCGAGACACTGCGCGGCGTAGCTCGCGCGTACGCCGCTCCCACGGGCAGCGTCCTGCTCGATCGGGCGGCCGCTTTGCTGCGCAGACGCGCACTCACCTCGACCGGGATGGGCGCCTCACTATTCGCACTCCTGGCCACCCGCCCGTCGTTCGATGCGGCCGCCAGTCCTCATTGGGTGGAGGAGACCGGGTACCTCTCCGAGAACTCCGGGTCATCCACCCCGCCACTCGATGGCCTGCTGGTCGTCTCCCAGTCCGGTGAGACCATCGAGGCTCGTACGCTCGCCAAGCAGGTCACCCCGGATGCGACTGTGCTGGTTACCCGGGATCCATCAAGCAGCCTCGCGGCGACGGCGGATGTCGTGCTGCCGTTGTACTGCGATCCCGACCTCTCGGTGGCGGTGCAGACCTACACCTCCTCGCTCGCTGTGCTGTCGCTGTTGGCGGCGCGTATCCAGTCGATAGACCCGCGCCCGCTGATCGAGGAGATCACCACCTGCGCGGATCAGGTGGAGGGTCTGCTCGGCGCGATCGGTGAGGAGGTCGCGGAGGCCGCGCGCTACGTCAGCGAAGCGAGGCAGGTGTACGCGCTCGGGCGGGGCCGGTCGCTGGGGAGTGCTCTCGGCACAGCTCTGCTGTTCAAGGAGGCGGCCAAGCGGGACACCGAGGGCTCCAGCAGCGCGCAGTTCCGCCACGGCGCTGTCGAGGTGGTCGACGAGGCGACTGCGGCGATCGTGTTCGCCAGCAGCGAGCCCGGTAAGCGACAGTTGGACGAGAACCTGGTCTCCGAGCTTCTCGACTACGGCAGCCGGGTGGTCGTCATCTGCGACCGGGATTACCGGAACATCCCGCAAGAAGCGGTCGCGTTGAAGGTTCCCGCCGCGCCGGAGATGTCGCGCGCGATCCTGGAGATCGTCCCCTTGCAGCTCATGGCATTCCATCTCGCCGAGAGCAACGGCGTGACCGCGGGCGAGTTCCGCAACACCGTGCCCGTGATCGTGACGGCCTGAACCGGCGGAGGTCCCTCCGGATGTTTCTGAGCATCACCCAGCAACGGAACCCTTCGCTGGTGGAGTACGCCTCCTGGCTGCATCACCGACAGGAGGTGGCCCCGAACACATATGTGATCGACGCTGACACCGTGGCCGAGAACGCCCGGCTTACCGCCGAGGCGGGCGCCCGTAACGGGCTCGTGCTCAATGTGATGACGAAGCAGTATGGGCGTACTCCCCGGGTCTCCCAACTGATCCGTGACGCGGGCCTCACCCGCTTCGTCGCAGTGGACATCGACGAGGCGCGGGTACTCTGGCGAGCCGGTCTCTGGGTGGCGCACGTCGGCCACCTGGTGGGCTGCTCCGCCTACGACCTGACCGAGGTGCTCGAGCATCGTCCCGCGGTCGTCACGGTTTTCGACGTCGAGCAGGCCCGACGGCTGGATCGGGCGGCGGGCGAGCTGGGGGTGCGTCAGAACCTCCTGCTGCGGCTCTACGACCCAGAGCTGGGTTACTACCCCGGTCAGCACGGCGGCTTCTCACTCGCCGACCTTCAAGCCGCCCTGCCGGCCCTCGCGCAGCTCGAGAACGTACGCGTCGCGGGCGTCACCGCACACCCGACCCTGATGTTCGACTACGACACCGGGACCGGCGGGAGGACGGACAAGCTGGACCTCCTGCGGGCCGGTGCGGCCGTTGTGGCCGAGGCCACGGGTGAGTCGGTAGAAATCAACGCTCCGGGTGTCTCGTGTATCGCCACCATGGGGCTTCTACGGGCAGAGGGTGTCACCAGCGCGGAACCAGGCAGTGCGTTGACCGGCACGACACCACTGCACGCCTTCGGCGAGCAACCGGAGGTCCCGGCGATCGTCTACGTTTCCGAGGTCTCGCACTCCTTCGGCAGGCGCGTCTTCACCTTCGGGGGTGGCTTCTACGCCCGTGGCCACGTCAAGGGCGCCGCGCTGGCACGGGACGGCAAGATGCCGGCCACCTACCTGCCCGCCGTTGACCTGCCCGCCGAGGCGATCGACTACTACGGCGAGCTGACCCTGGCTGATGGCGTGGAGGTACGCACCGGCGACACCGCAATCTACGCGTTCCGCAACCAGGTCTTCGTCACCCGCGCCCGCGTCGCGGTCGTGGAGGGCCTGCACAGCGGCAGCCAGCCGCGGATCACGGGCGTATACGACAGTCGCGGCGCCCTGCTCAGCGGCCGCTGAGTCGATCGGGCTCCCATCTCCACGATGGGGGCTCACATTTCCACGATGGGGGAGAGACCAGGATGACGGCAATGCATCCCAGGCGGGCGGTGTGCCTTATTCTCGACGGCTTTGGCGTCGGGGACATGGAGGGTTCGAACACCTCCGACGCACCCAACACCCTGGCCACCGTTGCCCGGATGGCCGGCGCTCCGGAGTTGCCGACCCTTCGCCAACTCGGACTCGACCGCCTCGCAGGGCCGGAAGGTGCCGACGTGTCCGCGCGGGTGACAGGGAGGTGGGGACGGTCGCGCATCGCGCATGCAGGGGCCGACACCTACCTCGGCCATCAGGAGATGATGGGCACCATTCCGGAGTCGCCGCGGCGAACCGTCATAGCCGACGTGGGTGCCCCACTGATCGCCGACCTCAACCGCCATGGCATTGCGGCGGAGTGGGTCGAGCTGCCGGGGCGGGGGCGTGTGATCGTCGCCGACCGCGTGGTGATCGCGGACAACATCGAGGCCGCCCGGGGTATGAACATCAACCTGACCGCGTCCCTCGATCAGGTGGCATTCGAGCGCGTCCTCGAGATCGGAACCACGGTCAGACAGCACGTGCCCGTCACTCGCGTCATCGTCGTCGGTGGGCGCGGCTTCGACTACACCGACATCCTCGAACATGTTCGCGTCCACCCGCAGGGGCACGTCGGTGTCGACACGCCGGCACTCGGTGTGTACGACGAGCACTACCGAGTTCGTCACCTCGGGTTCCCCGTGCCTATCCACCGGCAGGCCCCGTCCTTGGCCAAGCAGGCCGGTCTTCAGGTCGCGCTCATCGGCAAGGCAGCCGATGTGGTCTCCTGCCCCGAGCCGGACCTGCTGGATCCCGTCATCGACACCGGCAGCGTCTTCCGGCGTGCGGCGGAGGCTCTCGCCGACTTCACCAGCGGGCTGATCGTGGCCAACGTTCAGGAGACCGACCTCGCCGGACATGAGCAGGACCCCCATCGTTACCGAAAGGTTCTCGAGCAGGTGGACCGCGAACTAGCCGGCCTCCTCGCCGGTATGGGCGCCGGAGACCTGTTGATTGTGACCGCAGACCACGGAAACGACCCGGGTATCGGCTCCAGCCAGCACACGCGTGAGTTCGTGCCGCTTCTGGTGCGCGGCGAGCAGGTGGACTCCGGGCCGCTCGGTACGAGGCACACCCTGGCGGATGTAGGCGCGACGCTGTGCGCATGGCTGGAGGTCGGTCCCCCTGCTGACGGGACGCCCATGATCGAGCTCCCGTCCACTGGATGAGTCCTGACTCACCGCGCGGTGGTGTAGCTGCGCCTGAACCTCATACGGGCCTTGAACGCGGAGGACGAGCTGTGCCTGCAATTCACGTATCCGCATCGATCATGTGCGGCCGGCTTGACGAGCTAGGAGCGGAGCTGCGCGAGTTGGAGGCGGCCGGGGTCGACTCCGTGCACATCGACATCATGGACGGCCACTTCGTACCCAACTTCACCTTCGGGCCCGACGTGGTGGCAGCGATCAACGATGCGACCACGATGCCGCTGCACGCACACATGATGGTCAGCGACCCCGGCGCCTACGTGCGCCCGTTCGCCGACGCCGGTGCGGACGTCTACCTCTTCCACATCGAGTCGACGCGCTACCCGTTGCGGTTGATCGAGCAGGTTACCGAAGCCGGCATGGTTGCGGGCATCGCCGTAAACCCGTCGACCCCGCTGTCGTTCCTCCAGGATGTGCAGGCGCCCTACATCCTCGTGATGTCCGTCGAGCCGGGCTTCGCTGGACAGCGTTGGACACCTGCGACCGAAGATCGGCTCAAACGGGTACGGGACCTGGTGGCAGACAACGTGGTGATCGGGATCGACGGCAACGTGACGCTCGACCGGGTTGCGGGCACGACTCCGCTCGGGGTGTCCATGTTCGTCTGCGGGACGTCCGCGCTGTTCACCGGCGAGAGGTCGTACAGCAAGGCAGTGGCAGCGGTGAGGGCCGCTGGAGCGGCCTGCCTCACGTGATCGGTGCGACTACCGTTGTCGTCTAGGCCCCGGGAGCGTATGCGGAGATGGCACTGCGGAAGTGGGCTGCCCGCGTACGAAGCTCCGGCAGGTCGCCGTTCTCCACAGCGTGGCCGGGCACGAGATCGGAGCCGGCGAAGACCGCGAGAGCGCCGGCTCCGAGAAAGTCCGCGGCGTTGCCGGGATTTACCCCGCCCGAGGGGATGAACGGCACCTGCGGGAAGGGCCCCCGCAGATCCTTGAGGTAGCGCGGGCCACCCAGACCCGCCGGGAACAGTTTGACGGCCGCCGAGCCGGCCGCGACCGCGGCGCTCACCTCGCTCGGAGTAAGCGCGCCGAAGAAGAATGGCACACCGGCGTCGCGGCACGGATCGACGATGTCCTGAGCCAGGCCGGGCGACACGATGAACCGGGCGCCGGCGTCGATTGCGGCCTCCGCCTGCTCCCTGGTGAAAACGGTGCCCGCCCCGATGATGGCTCCGTCGGCCGCCGCTGCGGCCGCGATGACGTCGAGCACGCCGGGGATGGTGAATGTGAACTCGACGCAGCGGACGCCAGCCTCGGCCAGGGTGGCCGCAGTGCCGGACGGATCCGCAACGTGCTGGCCGCGGATGACGGCGGCGATACGGTCGACGGCTAAGGCCTGCAACACTGAGATCATGTCATGACGCTATAACGTCATGATGAGCATGAGGAGACCTGATTCTCATTTGTCGAGAGGTAAATATCATAACGTCATTACCAGCTGGTGGAGCGGGGAGTGGCGGAGCCTCCGGCAGTGGCATCGTCCGGCCTGAACGGAGCCGGACGACTCCGCCGCGTCGTGGGGAGTGACGGTCAGCCGTGCGTGATCAACCCGGAACGGTTCTCGCGGACGACGTCCATCTCGAGCCGCGTCCGGTCGGCTCGGTGCCAGGCCTGGAAGTGCTCGACGGCCACCCCGTCGGCGTCGCGTCCGACCGACTCGATGTAGAGGACCGGGGAACCGGGGCGCACCTCGAGCAGGCGCGCCAGCTTGCCCTTCGCGGTACTCGCCTCCAGCGAACGGTGGCCGGACTGGATACGCATGTCCCAGCGTTCGTCGAGGAACTTGTACAGCGACATTCGGCTGAGGTCGGCGGAGCGCAGATCCTCGAGTAGTTGGGTGCTGGAGGAGTTGAGGTAGGACTTGGCGAAGGCGACGATGTCATCGTTGACCGATCGCACCCGCGAGAGCTCTATGCACGACGCGCCGATCGGGATATCCAGCGCCTCGCTGACCTTGTCGGTCGCGCCGACCAGGTCGATCGACGTGACGGCGCTTACGACCTTGTGGCCGCGGGCGGTCAGGTCCTCGAAGAAGCCAACGGTGCTCTCCATGAACTGCTCACGCAGCTTGGCCCGGGCCACGAAGGTGCCCTTGCCGCGCATCCGCTGCAGCAGCCCGTCGTTGACGAGCTCGCCGATCGCCTGGCGGACGACGGTCCGCGAGACCCCGTACCGGGCGCAGAGTTCACCCTCACTCGGCAGCGGATCGCCCGTCGACAGGCCGTCGTTCGCGATCTGTTGCACGACGAGTCGCTTGAGCTGCTCGTAGTAGGGGATGTTCACGTCTCGCCTGATCGTCAGGCCTACGCCATTGGCCGACACGCGTCCTCCAGACGCTCGTCATCACATTATGCTGGGCTTATGTTACAGGAGGGCCGCAGAGCGGGTGCCTCCCGGTAACGCCGCCGTCCCGTGCTGGAGGCCGTTACGCGGGCAGGACCGACAGGGCATTGACTCCGCCGTCGATGGCCAGCGTCGAACCGGTCATGTACGCGGCCTCGTCGGAAAGGAGCCAGACCGCGGCGCGGGCGATGTCGTCAGGGTCGGCAACGCGTCCCAGCGGAATCGCCCCGGCGACGGCCGCTCGCGCCGCGGGAATCTCATCCTGGGCAACACCTGCCCACATCAGGCTGGTCTCCGTGGCGCCGGGAGATAGCGCGTTGCACCGGATGCCGTAACGGGCATAGTCGACCGCGATGCTTCGAACCAGGGCCTCCACCGCACCCTTCGAAGCGTGGTACGCCGCCCCGGCCCGGGGTACCGCCGCCCCGACGACGCACGATGTCGTGCAGACGATCGTCCCGCCTCGACTCGCCGATACCATCCGTCGGAGCGCTTCGCGTACCGCGACGTAGACCCCGCGAACGTTGGTCGCCATCATGAGGTCCCAGGTCTGCGGGTCCATCTCGTGCAGGGGACCTTCCGTCAGTGCGATGCCGGCGTTCGCGAACAGGGCGTCGGGTGTCCCGAACCGGTCCTCGATGGCCTCGTACGCGGCGACCATCGCGGCTTCGTCCGTCACGTCGGCGGGGAAGACCGAAGCGGCAAGACCATCCGCCTGTGCGGCGCGAGGATCCCTCGCGAGCAGGGCGACGTTCGCGCCGCGCTCGGCGAGCAACTGCACTGTGGCCCGGCCAATCCCGCGGGTACCACCGGTCACCACAACGGTCCGTCCACGAAAGTCCACAGTGCCTCCAGCAGTCGCCACCGGCTAATGTAATGACAGGATGATCTATTGCATTGCCGGCGTCAACGCTTTCCTGGGCTCGGCCCGGACGCTTGACGCTCGATGTACGCGAATGACATCATCCCATAACTACGACCTTGCTGGATCGTTGGAAGAGCGACTGACGCGTGAGCAGCCGTGCGCCTCGCGCGATGGATGGTCACGCACCGCCGCGGATATGAAACGAACATCGCCTTCGTCAGCACCACCCGGGATCCGCTGCCTCGGCAGTGCCGACGGGCGCGGTGAGTGGGCGACGGCCCGAGAGGGGATCGGATGAACGACGCAAGGTTGCTCCACTCCCGAACCTGGTACCGCTTGCGTGGGGGGCGACGCAACCGATGGATGGCGGGGTTCGGCGTCGTGGTTTTCTGCCTTACCTCGGCAGCATGCGGGGGTGGCGGAAAGAGCTCGACGGGGGATCTCCCGCCGTTGAAGCTCCAGGAGTCGCCGGTCACGTTGGGTGAGCTGACGACGCGCGGTCCCCAGGGCCAGGTGCCCGTCTGGTACACCCAGGTCAATCTGACGCCCGACCAGCTTGCAAAGATCCGCAAGGGCAACTACCGGGCGGCATTCCTCAACACCCAGTCGACGCCGTTCATGAACTCCCTCCAAGCGGGAGCGGAGGCCGCCTTCAAGGCGATGAACATCAAGGTGGTCGCCACCACGAACTCCAACCTCGACGCGGCGCAGCAGGCTCGGGACGTGCAGAACGTACTGCCGTTGCGGCCCAACATCATCCTCGGCCTCGCGGTGGAACCGGTCGCCGCGGCTCAGTACTTCCAGCCGGCCGTGAAGCAGGGCGTGAAGCTGGTCTTCCTGAGCAACAAGCCGGAGGGCTACGCGGATGGCAAAGAAGCCGTCGGAGTGGTCACCTACGACGTCGCCGGCCTCGGAGACGTCACGGCCGACGCCATCGGGAAGTACTTCAACGGCCACGGAAAGATCGGGTTCGTCAACTTCGCCGCCAATTTCTGGATCACCAACCAGCGCGAGGCGGCCCTGCTGAAGCGTCTTCAGGACAAGTGGCCCGGTATCGAGATCGTGGACAAGCAGCCGATGGCCAACCCCGCGGACGGACAGAAGATCGTGTCCGCGATGCTGACCAAACACCCGGAGATTCAAGCCGTCTTCGTTCCGTGGGACTCACCGCCGGCAGAAGGCGCCGTGGCCGCGCTGCGCGCCGCCAACCGTCGCGACGTGCGGGTCTTCACCATCGACCTCGGCGGGACAAGCGTGCTGAACATGGCCGAGTGCGGAAACGTCCAGGAAGAGACCTCGACGCTGGCGTACCAGTTCGGGTACACCGCGGCGATCGAAGGAGCTCTCGGTGTACTGGGTGCGCCCGCGCCGCCGCTCGCCGTCGTCCCGGCGTTCCCGGTGACCGCCGAGAATCTGACCACCGCCTGGCGGGACACCTTCCAGACACCACTACCTGCCAATATCGCGGCGCAAGCAGGAAAGGCCAAGTGTCCAACGACGGCGCCGTAGGCAGACAGGACAGGTGACCGCCCGGCGCACGTCGTTGCACGTGCGCCGGGCGGGAACCCGGGCGGCCTTCGCCGTACGCCTGCACCGGCCAACCTGCTCGGAAACGGATCCGCCACATGCTAGAGATGCTCGACATCAAGAAGAGCTTCGGCGCGAACGTCGTGCTGCGAGGTGTAGACCTTCGGGTGGGCCGCGGGTCGATCCACGGACTCGTAGGTCACAACGGCGCGGGTAAGTCGACCCTGATGAAAATTCTCCAGGGCGTTCACGAAGGCGACGAGGGGACCATCAGAATCGATGGTGAACCGGCCTCGTACCGCACGCCCATTCAGGCACGTCGCGCCGGTGTCGGCATGGTTTTCCAGGAGTTCAGTCTCATCCCGACGCTCACCGTGAGTCAGAACGTCTGTCTCGGATCGCTGGGCGCCAGACCTCTGTCGCCGGTCAAGGACCGCCAGGGCCTCGACGTCACGAAAAGAATCTTCGAGGAGCTCGGCGTCACCATCGATCCGCGTCGCGCGACCGGTGAACTCACCACCGCGGAGCAGCAGTTCACGGAGATCGCGAAGGCCCTGACCGAGGCGCGGAAGATCCTGGTCCTCGACGAGCCCACGGCCGCCCTGACAAGTCATGAGACCGGGCGCCTGTTCGAAACGCTTCGAGGCCTGGCCGAGCGTGGCTTGTCCATCATCTTCATCAGCCACCGGCTCAGAGAGGTCCTGGAGCTCTGCGACGAGGTGACGGTGTTGCGCGACGGGAGCACCGCACTGCACTGCCCGACGGGGGAAACCAGTGTTCGCGGCCTCGTGTCCGCAATGCTCGGTGCTACCCAGGCGAGCGTCTCGTCGCACGTTCGGACGCCCCGTTCCGTCAGTCAGGATCCGAGTCTCAAAGTGACGGGGCTCCCTCTCGGTAGGCACGCCGGCTCGGCGACCTTCGCCGCGTACCCGGGTGAAATTCTCGGCATGGTGGGGCTGCTCGGCAGCGGCCTCGACGAACTGGCCGACGCACTGATCGGCGTCACCCCGCCGTCCACGGGCGAGATTGAGGTAAACGGTAGGAGCGTGCGCTTCCGGCACTCCTCGGATGCCGTCAAAGCGGGCCTCGCGCTGGTCCCATCCGACAACCGGCACCGCGGTCTCATCCCGACCATGGACATCGAGGCGAATATCGTGCTCTCGACGCTCAGGAGGCTCCGGGGTTGGGCGGGTCTCCATCATGGACAGATCGCCGACGTGGCGTCGAGCTACGTCAGGGACCTTCACATTGGCATCGGGGACAGAAAAGCGGACG
>JAOPWA010000652.1 GCA_025965915.1 Dactylosporangium sp.
CGAGGGGCTGCTCGCGATCGATCCGGGCGACGGCGGCAAGGTCCGGCTGTACGCGACCACCGACGGCCGGAGCGAGGTGGCGTCGATCCGGGCCACCCTCACGGACAGCCGGCTGCGGGTGAGCGCCGACGGGCCGGTGGTCACGTTCACCCACGATTCGATCGACGGGGCACTCGCCGCGTGGGGTGACGCGTTCGCCCGCGCGGTCGGCGTGGCCCCGCTGCGGCCCGCCCCGACCGCCTGGTGCTCCTGGTACCACTACTTCACCGAGGTCACCGAGGCCGACGTCGACGAGAACCTGGCCGCCTTCGCCAAGCACCACCTGCCGGTCGGGGTCGTACAGGTCGACGACGGCTGGCAGTCGGAGATCGGTGACTGGCTGACGTTGTCCAACCGCTTCGCCTCGGTGTCCGACCTGGTCGGCAGGGTACGCGACGCGGGCCGGCGCACCGGCATCTGGGTAGCGCCCTTCCTGGTCAGCCAGCGCAGCGAGACCGCTCGCGAGCACCCGGACTGGCTGCTGCGCGACGCCGACGGCAACCCGGTCGACGCCGGGTTCAACTGGAAGGCCCCGCTGTACGCACTGGACGCCACCCACCCCGGGGCGCGCGGCTACCTGACCGAGGCGTTCGGCCGGCTGCGCGGGTACGGAATCGACTATTTCAAGATTGACTTCATCTACGCCGGCGCGCTGGACGGGCCGCGTTACGACGGCTCCCGCCCGCTGGACGCGTACCGGTCCGGAGTGACCCTGATCCGCGAGGCCATCGGAGCCGAGTCATACCTGCTCGGCTGCGGTGCGCCGATCCTGCCCAGCGTCGGCCTGGTCGACGCGATGCGGGTCTCGGCCGACGTGGCGCCGACGTACGACGCGTGGGACGGTGACGCGTCGCAGCCGTCGCAGTTCGGCGCGACGATCTCGACGGTCGGCCGGGCTTGGCAGCACGGGCGGTTCTGGGTCAACGACCCGGACTGCATCGTGGCCCGCCCGCAGATCGAGCGGCGTGCGGAATGGGCCGACGTGGTGGGCCGCTACGGCGGTCTGCGCGCCTCGTCCGACCGGATCGCGGAGCTCGACGACTGGGGCATGGAGACGACGCGCCGGCTGCTCACCGACGTGCCGCCGCCCACCCCTTTTCCATGATCACGGGCGCCAGGAGTCGTCGGCGCCGACCGTCACCAGACGCTGGGTCGCTCGCGACAGGGCGACGTAGAGCGTGCGTACACCGGAGCGTCCCTCGGCGCTGATCGCGGCGGGCTCGACGACGATCACGCCGTCGTACTCCATGCCCTTGGCCTCCAGGCTGCCCACCACCTGCAGGCGCTCATCGTCGACGTCGGCGAACCAGCCGGCGACCTCGTCCCGCGCGCCCATCGAGGCGATCACCCCGACGGTGCCGGCGACCTCCGCCAGCACCTCGGTCGTCGCCCTGCGCGTGGCGTCGCGCAGGTCGGAGGCCGCCACCGTCCGGTGGACGGGCGGCACGCCGGACGAGCGCACCGCCGTGGGTAGCTGCAGATGCGGCTCGGCGCGGCGGATCACGGCCGCGGCCAGGTCGAAGATCTCGGCCGCGTTGCGGTAGTTGGTGGTGAGCGTGTACTCGCTGCGCCGGCGCGACCCGATCGCCTCGTTCATCGCCCGGTTCGCCTCGGCGGCGTCGGCCCAGGCCGCCTGGGCGGGATCGCCCACGATCGTCCAGCTCGCGTACTGCCCGCGCCGCCCGACCATCCGCCACTGCATCGGGGAGACATCCTGCGCCTCGTCCACCACGACATGGGCGTAGTCGCGGTAGTCATCGGGCCGTTCGGTCGCCACCGCCCGCGCTGCCGCCATCCGGTCGGCGTACGTGGTCACCTCCCGGATGCCGTCGGCGACGTGGAACGGGTCCTTGTGGGGCCGCTTGCGTACCGGCGGTGTGCCGAGCAGGTCGTCCAGCTCGTCGAGCAGCGCCACGTCGGCGACCGTCGGTCCGTCGCCGGCCTGCGCCGCCTCGGCGTACGAGGCCGCGAGCCGGTCCATTTCGACGCGGGACAGGATGCCCTCGGCGTACCGACGCAGCCGCGCCGGGTCGGCCAGCCAGCCCAGTACCCGCTGCGGCGTCAGGATCGGCCACCAGGCGCCCATGAACTCGGTGAACTCACGGCGCGCGGCGATCTCGGAGGCGAACTCCTCGCGGGTCTGCTGCCGGTGAGCCGGCAGCAGTTCCACGCTCTGGCGCCACAGCATGTCCAGCAGGTATCCGGCGGCCTTGGCCCGGACGGCGTTGCGCTTGGGGCCGGGCGACAGCAGGGCCTGCCGGGCCTCGTCGATCGCGCGCCGGCCCAGTTCGAGCAGTTGGCCACGGTAGAGCACCCGAAGCCGGTCGGGCGAGCCCGGCACGGCGTCCCGGACGGCCCGGCCCAGGACCCGCGCCATCCGCAGTGATCCCTTGATGGCGGCGATCTGACCTGGGTCGTGCCGGGTCGCGCTGACCTTCTCCATGATCTGTCCGAGCGAGCGCAGCGTCACGGTCTCCTCGCCCAGGGAGGGCAGCACCCGGCTGACGTAGGAGACGAAAACCTCTGATGGACCGACGACCAGCACGCCACCGCTTTCGAACCGGTTGCGGTCGGCGTACAGCAGGTAGGCCGCCCGGTGCAGCGCGACGGCCGTCTTACCGGTGCCGGGGCCGCCGCGCACGATCGTCACTCCGAGTGCGGGGGAGCGGATCGCGTCGTCCTGTTCGCGCTGGATGGTCGCGACGATGTCGCGCATGCCCCGCCCGGTGGCGCGGCTCAGCGTCGCGAGCAGCGCGCCGTCACCGACGACCGGCATGTTCTCCGGTGCGGCCGCCGGGTCGAGCAGGTCGTCCTCGACGTCGAGAACGGTCTCACCCGAGCTGCGCAGCGTGCGGCGGCGGACCACGCCCATCCGTTCGGTCGGTGTGGCGCGGTAGAACGGGGCGGCGGCCGGCGCGCGCCAGTCGACCACGAGTGATTCGTGCGCCTCGTCGCGCAGTCCGAGGCGGCCGACGTAGCGGGCCTCCCCGCCGGGCACGGCGGGCTCCACCGGGCTCTGGTACTCATCGCTGCGGCTCGCCTCCGGGGCCAGGTCGAGGCGGCCGAAGACGAGGCCTTCGTACTCGGCGTCCAGCGCGTGCCGGCGTCGCGCCGCGTGGAAGACCATGGCGTCGCGCTCGACCAGCGCGGCATGGGTGCCCACGCGGGCCAGGCCGTAGCTGCCCTTCTCCGCCTCGGCGACGCTGCGGCGGAGCTCACCCAGGCGGGTGTACACCCGGTCGACATACCGTTGCTCGTTGTCGATCTCGGACTGACGGACGGGGTCGGAGTCGTGAACAGGAGCGGACAAGCGTGACTCCAGCGGTCGGGAACGGGCCATGGGCGAGCGTACGCAGTGCGGCGCCGCAAAGGAT
>JAOPWA010000620.1 GCA_025965915.1 Dactylosporangium sp.
CGCTAGGCCCGGTCATCTTGGCCAGGTCGCTGTCGGGCAACCGACGCAGCGCCTTGGGAGGCCACAAGCGCGATTGATCGGCTGCGCGGGGAGGGCCGAGAATCCCTTGGCTGTACCGATGGCTGTACTCAGCCCAAGGTCAATTAACGTTGTTGCTGGTGGAAGCGAGGGGACTCGAACCCCTAACCCCCGCCTTGCAAAGGCGGTGCTCTGCCAGTTGAGCTACGCCCCCGGGTACTCCCGCGGCACCGGGTCCATTATCACGGCACCGCCGAACTGACGGATACCGGGGACGGCCGAAATCTACCGGAGGTCGGGCGCGGTGGTGGCCTCGTGCCAGAGCGCCCGCTCCTCGTTGGCGGACCGGACCTTCTTCGCGATGACCGCGGCGACCCCGAGAACACCAGCGAGGATGATCAGCTTTTTCAACATGTGGGGCTAGCTGGAATCGAACCAGCGACCTCAGAGTTATCAGCTCTGCGCTCTAACCGACTGAGCTATAGCCCCGCATCCGGCCGATGCGGGTCTCCGCAACGGCGACGAGTCAGATTACCGCACCCCATTCGTGTATCCCAAACCGGGTACGCCGCACCTGACTGGAGCCTGCGGCGCGGCGTACCCAAAGGATCTCACTCCTTCTCGGCCAGTGTCAGCTCGATTCCACCGACCAGATCCGAACAGACGTTGTAGATGAACGCGCTGAGCGTCGCGAGAGCAGTGAAGAGCACGACGTTGACCAGGCCGAGCAGCGCGGAACCGACGATGATCCCCTTGGCCGTGATCTTGAACGTGTTCTTCGTGTCGCCGCCGGTGGCACCGACCATCTCGCTGAGCGCCTTGTTGACGCTACCGACTACGCCCATGGCATCGAGCGCCATGTAGAGCACCGCGGTCGCGACCACGGCCACGATGAACAACACGAAGGAGACCGCGAACGAGAACTTCATGACCGACCAAGGGTCAACGCGCTTGAGGTACAGCCGGGCGCGGCGGGGACCCCGGCTGGCCGCTGCGGTGACCGTCGTGCGAGCACTGCGGATCGCATTGCCGAACCGGCCGCTGGGGCTTCCGGACCCCGAACCGCCGGATCGGCCACCGACCTTGATTGGCTGCGTCACAAGCCCGCGAGCGACTGCGGCAGCGCCGCGGACGCTTGCACGGGCCACGGCGGGAGCACCGGCCGCGACCAAGGTCGGGTCGGCCGGCTTTCCCTCCGTGGACGCGACGCCATCCTCGTCTGATGAGGACTCGGACGGCAGGAGCACATCGGGCGGCGGCGTCATGCCTGGTGCCCGCGTGAATTTGGGTACCGAGGCGGCGCCGGTCGCAGCCGCCTTGGCCGATCCTCGAGAGTCAGAATCCCCCTCGGGCTTGTCACCGGGCACCGTCGCGCGACCCACCACAGCGCCCCCAGCCTCGTCGTCGCCCGTACTGTCCTGGTCAGGGGATTCGGACTTGGCGGCCGCCGGCTTCGTGACCGGCTCAGCCGTACCCGACTTCGCCTGGGTTTCCGTCATTAATTATTCCTGTTCGTCCGGCTCGTCAGCGTTGCGAGCAATCGCGACGAGGGTCACGCCATCCGGCAGGTCCATCAGCTTGACCCCCATTGTGTTCCGATCCCTCGTCCGGCGTACAGGCTTCACCGGAGTTCGGATCACCCCACCGTTGGAGGTGATGGCGAACAACTCGTCGTCCGGACTAATGACGACCGCACCCACCAGGCCCCCGCGGCGAGACGTGATTTTGGCTGTGAGGACGCCCTTCCCCCCGCGTCCCTGCACCGGATATTCCTCTATCGGCGTGCGCTTTGCGAAGCCGCCGTCCGTGGCGACCAGCACGTCCATACCCTCCCGCACAACTTCCATAGCTAGCAACTCGTCGCCATCCGTAAAACGCATCCCGATCACGCCGGAGGTGGCGCGACCCATCGGGCGCAGCGCGTCGTCGTTGGCGTTGAACCGGATGGCCTGCGCCTGCCGACTGACCAGGAGCAGATCCTCGTCGGGCGCGATGAGCGCCGCGCCCACCAGTTCATCATCCTCACGCAAGTTGACGGCGATGATGCCACCGGAGCGGTTGGAGTCGAACTCCTCGAGCCGGGTCTTCTTGACCAGGCCATTCTTGGTCGCGAGTACCAGGTAGGGGGCCACCTGGTAGTTCGGGATCTGGATGACCTGAGCGATCTTCTCGTCCGGCTGGAAGGCGAGCAGGTTGGCGACATGCTGGCCACGGGCGGTGCGGTTCACTTCGGGAAGCTCGTAGGCCTTGGCCCGGTATACCCGGCCCTTGTTCGTGAAGAACAGCATCCAGTTGTGCGTCGAGCACACGAAGAAGTGGCTGACGATGTCGTCCTGGCGCAGATTGGCGCCGGAGACCCCCTTGCCGCCCCGCCGCTGCGACCGGTACAGGTCGGTCTTCGTCCGCTTGGCGTATCCGGTTCGCGTGATCGTGACGACCACGTCCTCGCGGGCGATGAGGTCCTCCATGGACACTTCGCCGTCGAAGGGGACGATCTTGGTACGCCGCTCGTCCCCCCACTTCTCGACGATCGTGGCGAGCTCATCGGAAATGATCTGCCGCTGCCGCTCGGGCTTCGCCAGGATGTCCATGAGGTCGGCGATCTCGATCTCGATCTTCGCCAACTCGTCGATGATCTTCTGCCGCTCCAACGCCGCGAGGCGCCGCAGCTGCATGTCGAGGATGGCCGTCGCCTGCACCTCGTCGATGTCCAACAACTGGATCAGTCCGTTGCGGGCCACGTCCACAGTGGGTGACCGCCGGATCAACGCGATGACCTCATCGAGAGCGTCGAGCGCCTTGGCCAGACCGCGCAGGATGTGCGCCCGCTCCTCCGCCTTGCGCAGCCGGTAGCGGGTGCGCCGGACGATGACCTCGACCTGGTGCGCCACGTAGTAGCGGACGAACTGCGCCAGGTTGAGCGTGCGCGGCACGCCGTCGACCAGTGCGAGCATGTTCGCGCCGAACGTCTCCTGCAGCTGGGTGTGCTTGTACAGGTTGTTCAGTACGACCTTGGCCACCGCGTCGCGCTTGAGCACGAGTACGAGGCGCAGACCGGTGCGCCCGGAGGACTCGTCGCGGATGTCGGCGATGCCGGCGAGCTTGCCCTCCTTGACCAGCTCGGCGATCCGCTCGGCCAGGTTGTCCGGGTTGACCTGGTACGGCAGCTCCGTGACGATCAGGAGCGTACGACCCCTGCTGTCCTCGTCGACGTCGACGACCGCGCGCATCCGGATCGAGCCGCGGCCCGTCCGGTACGCGTCCTCGATCGGCGTGGTCCCGACGATGAGACCGGCCGTCGGGAAGTCGGGGCCCTTGACGATCTTGATCAGCTCGTCGAGGGTGGTGGCCTCGTCCACATCCGGGTGGTCCAGGCACCACTGCACCGCGGCGGCGACCTCACGCAGGTTGTGCGGAGGGATGCTGGTCGCCATGCCGACCGCGATACCGCTCGACCCGTTCACGAGCAGGTTGGGGATGCGCGAGGGCAGGATCGTGGGCTCCTGCGCCCGGCCGTCGTAGTTGGGGACGAGGTCGACGGTGTCCTCGTCGATGTCCCGCAGCATCTCCATCGCCAGCGGGTCGAGCTTGGACTCCGTGTACCGCATCGCGGCTGGCGGGTCGTTACCCGGTGAGCCGAAGTTGCCGTTGCCGTCGACCAGTGGGTACCGCAGCGACCAGGGCTGCGCCATCCGGACGAGCGCGTCATAGATCGACGCGTCACCATGCGGGTGGTACTGACCCATGACGTCGCCGACGACACGGGAACACTTCACGTACCCGCGATCAGGCCGGTAACCCGAGTCGTACATGGCGTACAAAATCTTGCGGTGAACGGGCTTGAGACCGTCCCTGACATCGGGCAGCGCGCGGCCGACGATCACGCTCATCGCGTAGTCGAGGTACGAGCGCTGCATCTCGACCTCGATGCCGACCGGTTCGATACGGCCCCGCAGCACGACAGCCCCTTCGGAGCCGTCAACCGCTGGGGTGAGGTCCTCGCCGTCCGGACCCGTACTCTGCGTCACGCGTCATTCCTTACTTCGTGAAACGCTCGGCTCGTCCTGTGTGGACAAACCGGCCTGTCTATGGAAAAAGCCTGTAACGGGGCGCACTGGTCGGACGGCGCAGATGCCGTCCGCCAGTGCCACCCACCTAGATATCGAGGAAGCGCACGTCCTTGGCGTTGCGCTGGATGAAGTTGCGCCGCGCCTCCACGTCCTCGCCCATCAGCACGCTGAACAGTTCGTCCGCCGTGGCCGCGTCGTCCAGGGTCACCTGGCGGAGCGTGCGGGTGCCCGGGTTCATCGTGGTCTCCCACAGTTCCGGGTAGTTCATCTCACCCAGACCCTTGAACCGCTGGATGTCATCCGGCTTGGCGTTGGGCTTGGTCTGCTGGCGCAGCACGATCAGGCCGTCGCGCTCCCGGTCGGAGTACGCGTACTGCGCGTCGTCGCCCCGCTTGTTCCACTTGATCTTGTACAGCGGAGGCGCCGCCAGGTAGACGTGACCCAACTCGACCAGCGGCCGCATGAACCGGAACAGCAGCGTCAGCAGGAGGGTGCAGATGTGCTGACCGTCGACATCGGCGTCGGCCATAAGGACGATCTTGTGGTACCGGAGCTTCTCGATGTCGAAGTCATCGTGGATGCCCGTGCCGAGCGCCGTGATCAGCGCCTGCACCTCGTTGTTCTTGAGAACGCGGTCGATGCGGGCCTTCTCGACGTTGAGGATCTTGCCGCGGATCGGCAGGATCGCCTGCGTCTTCGGGTCGCGGCCCTGCTTGGCCGAGCCACCGGCCGAGTCACCCTCGACGATGAACAGTTCGGAGTCCCGCGGGTCGGTGGACTGGCAGTCGGCCAGCTTGCCCGGCATCGAACCGGACTCGAGCAGCGACTTGCGTCGGGCCAGCTTGCGCGCCTGCTGCGCGGCGATCCGCGCCCGGGCCGCCTGGGAAGCCTTGGTGATGATCATCTTGGCTTCGGCGGGGTTACGGTCGAACCAGTCGACCAGCCACTCGTTGCAGACCTTCTGCACGAAGCTCTTGGCCTCGGTGTTGCCCAGCTTGGTCTTGGTCTGGCCCTCGAACTGCGGGTTGGCCATCTTCACGGAGATGATCGCAGCGAGGCCTTCGCGGATGTCCTCGCCGGAGAGCTTGTCGTCGTTGCCCTTCAGCAGCTTCTTGTCCGCGCCGTACTTGTTGACAACCGTGGTCAGCGCCGACCGGAAGCCCTCCTCGTGGGTGCCGCCCTCGTGGGTGTTGATCGTATTGGCGAAGGTGTAGACACTCTCGCCGTACGACTCGTTCCACTGCATGGCGATCTCTACCGAGATTCCTTCGCCCTCGCCGTTGAACTGCACCACGGTCTTGTGGATGGGGGTCTTGGTCTGGTTGAGGTGCCGGACGAAGTCTGCGATGCCCTCCTTGTAGCAGAAGGTGACTTCCTTCGGCGCGCCATCCGTGCCCTCGACCACGCGCTCGTCGCGCAGCACGACCGTCAGACCGCGGTTGAGGAACGCGTACTCCTGGATGCGGCGGTAGATCGTCTCGAACTTGAACTCGGTCGTCTCGAAGATGCTCGGGTCGGGCCAGAACCTGACCGTCGTACCCGTACCCTCGGTCGGCTCCACCTGCTCCAGTGGGCTCTCGGCCTTGGTGTTGCGGAAGGTCTGACGCCACAGGTGGCCGGCCTTCTTGACCTCGACCTCGACGCGGGTCGACAGCGCGTTCACGACGGAGATACCGACGCCGTGCAGGCCGCCGGAGACGGCGTAGGCCTTGCCGTCGAACTTGCCGCCCGCGTGCAGCATCGTCAGCGCCATCTCGACGCCCGCCGTCTGGGTCTTCGGGTGGATGTCCACCGGGATGCCACGGCCGGGGTCGATCCCCCGCACGCCACCGTCGGCGAGCAGGCTCACCTCGAT
>JAOPWA010000667.1 GCA_025965915.1 Dactylosporangium sp.
CCACGACACGCCGAGTCCACAAAGGATCCACTCAACCGTCAGACGTCGAGGTTAAAGAACAAGCTCAGTGGTTCCGGCGCGGGCGTTCAGCGAGTTGAGGGCCCCGACGATCTTCTTCTCCTCGTAGACGAAGTGCGACTCCAGCAGAGCGGCCAAGCCGTCCAGTTCGGCTCTCACACACTGCGCCTCGGCAGGATCCACCCCCGCGACAAGCCCACCGAGCAGTTCCTCCAGGCTGCGCAAGACCTCAGCCACCAGGTGGTGGTCGTGCTGCAATTCCCTGATCGCGGGGCGCAGTTCCGGGAACTGCTCAGCTAGGACGGGGAACGCTCCGTTGTCCTCGCCGGTGTGATGCTGGCTCAGTGCCGAGCAGAATGCCAGGCAATGCGCCTGTAGCGCCCGCGGTCGCTCGCTGCTGCCGGCGAGGTAGGAATCGATGTCCTCGCGGAGTCGGGCCAACTCCTCGCGAAGCCATAGGTGAACCCCGATCAACTGGTTGCCGAACGCCGTAAGGCGGCCATTCGGCTCGGTAGGTGCTTCCATGATGGTCCCGTGAGGCGGCGCGCCTCCATGTCCACGACGGTCTCTTTGCCGGGTACACCGCGACGCTGACGTGCGATTGTACCCGCCGACTCCCGGAGAACGACGAAGATCGGCTCTTCCGCATGATCGCTGAAGAGGAACAGACAGGCTCGGGTGACCGGTGCTCGCACAGTAATTTGACACACCTCAATACGCTCCCAATCGACTGTGCACCAAATTCTGTCACCGAAACATGGAGTGTCATGCCCAGACGCTTGATCGTGCCGTTCGTCGCGGCCTTGGCGACAGTGACCGCTGCATGCGGGTCCAGCCAACAACCCAGCACCAGCCAGCGAGGTCAGTCCAGCGCCGCCGCGGCCAGCACCTCGACGGGCCCGTCGTCCAGCACAGCGGTGAAACTCGACCCCTGCTCTATGCTCACCACCGACCAAGTGACCGCGGCCCTCGGCCAGCCGCCCGCGCCGGGCAAGCCGAAACCGATCTTCGATACCCCCGAGTGCGAGTGGGACCCGGCGTCCGGTGACAACGGCAACGTCACCCTGGACGTCGGCCCGTGGGAGGGCAACCCCGGCATCAAGCCCATCCACACCGACACCCCGGTGCCCGGCATCGGTGACGAGGCCTACAACGCCGGAAACACCGGTCTGAACGTCCGCAAGGGCAGCCAGGGCTTGCGCATCTGGGTGTTCAACGTCCACAGCCAGAGCACCCGCCTCGACCTGGAGAAGCAGCTCGCCGCCGTTGTCCTCGCCAAGCTGTAGCGGCATGCGGCCGCCCAGCTGGTAGCCGGCGCCTGCACCCGGCCATCGAATGCTCAACGGGCACGGTCACTCCAGGCCGCGTCGATAGCCGCGACCTGCTCCAGGAGCGCCACCCGCAGCACCACCAGCCCGGTCGGTGATGTCTGGCCATCAGACCACTTCGCCGTAGTCACCGACCTCCAGCCATAGCGCGTCGTGATGACTACGGAGCTACCCAACGGACGGCGCAGTCTGGCCGAAGATCCGCGCCGAGGCGGCCTCCTGAGCCAGGAGGCGTAGCCCGGTCAGGAGCGACTCACCGAGTACGGTCCCGGTGACCACCGCCTCCACCATCAGAGCCTGGCGCCCCATCTCGTCGTCGGTGTCGCCGCGCTGCGCCCGGGCGATGACCGTGCCGAGGTCGTGCTCCGCGACGGTCTCCGCAACGTCGGCGTATCCGTCGATGACACCAAGCAGCTCGTCGAGGCCGAGCGCCCGCGCGGCGGCAATGACGTCGGCGACAAGGTCGAGCGCGGGGGCGTTCGGCGAGACGTGCCAGCCGCGCCGCTCGACCACGGTTGCCGCCTCGGCCCGGGCGGCCAGCCATTCCTCGGTGTCGCGCCCGGCGCGCTTGGTGGGTACGACGGCGCAGTGCGCGACGCCTAGCAGGTCGTGCCCGACGACGCTCGGATCGTCGACGGCGCCGAGTACCTCGCGAGCCGCCGCGACCGACAGGCCGCCGACGTCGATGAGCGCGCGGATGAGCCGAAGCCGGCGCAGGTGTCCGTTGCCGTAGTCGGCCTGATTGGGGCTGGTGACGGCCCCCGCCGGGAGCAGTCCCTCGCGCAGGTAGTACTTGATCGTCGGTACCGACACGCCGCTGCGTCTGCTCAACTCTGCCATCCGCATACCGTCGCCCGGTCCTCTCTTGCGCTCTACCTCACAACCATGGATAGTCTGGCTATCCAGTGGCGGATAGTGAGGCTATCCATCTACACCGCACGCAGCGTGAGTACCGTGATCTCGCTCGGTGCGAAGACCCTCAATGGCGGTCCCCAGAAGCCGGTACCCCGACTCGTGTACAGCTGAGTCCGGTCGCCGTGCCGGCTCAAGCCGTGGACCGTCGGCTGGTCGAGACGCACGAGGAAATGGAACGGCCAGATCTGGCCGCCGTGGGTGTGCCCGGAGATCTGCAGATCGACGCCGCTCGCCACGGCGGCGTCGATCTGCTTCGGCTGATGGGCGAGCAGCACTACGGGCAGGTCCGGGTCGACGTCCGCGAGCGCGGCGGCATGGTCGGCATGGTGGCCGGGGGTACCTGCGGACGCGGCGGTCGCGTCGTCGACGCCGGCGACGACGAGTTGGCAGCCGTCGCGCTCCACGACGATGTGCCGGTTGTGCAGCGGTTCCCAACCGAGCTGCCGCATGTGGTCGAGCCAGCCCTGGGCCTCGCCGAAGTACTCGTGGTTTCCGGTCACGTACGTCCTGGCGAGCCGGGCCCTGACGTCCCCGAGCGGCGCGGCCTGCTCCCGTCGTTGGGACACTGTGCCGTCGGCGATGTCGCCGGTGTGGCACACGATGTCGGCATCGAGGGTGTTGACCGCCGCGACCACCCCGGCCGACCAGCGGGCCCGGTTGATCGGACCGTAGTGGGTGTCGGTCAACAGGACGACCCGGACGCCGTCCAGGCCCGCACCCAACCGGGGAATCGTGACGTCCACCCGCTTGATACGGGGCACGCGCATCGCCTCGACGTACCCCCAGAGCACCAGCACGAGAGACACGGCGACGATCGCGGCGGCGACGATCCGGGACCGGACCGGATCAACGACACCGGCGATCACAAGTGCGAGCCGCAGGACGTTGCCCAGCAACGCCCAGACGAACATCACCCAGATCACGCCGAGGATCGTGTCGCCGGTGCGGGCCGCCCAGTCCCGGTGGTTGCTGCCGTGTCCGAGGTACATGAGCACGGGGAACGCGACGAACACGCCGACGAACACGATCGTGCCGGCGACAACGACCGCGGTCGGCCACCGCGTGTCCGCGACGACCAACGTCCACCACGGCACACCGAACAGCAGCGCCAGGACTGCGGCGATCGTCACCCCGAACAGTAACGGCCGCAGGGATCGCCTCGCAGGCGCCACCTGCGCCGCTTCGCTTGCTGCTGACACGGCTGCACTCCTCGGTCGTGGTGCGTGCAGCATGACACGTCCGGCGCACTGTCGACCACGGGCTCGCGCCCGTCGCCAATGGTCTTCTCAACGCTGGCACCGACAGGCCAGCACCTCGATCGCCTCGTCCCACGGGCTGGCCGGCGCCCTGCCGGCATCGGTCGCATCCGAGCTCGGCTCTTACGTGGCGGTGATGGGGTGGTCGACGACGGCGTCGAACAGGTAGCCGAGCGTGTTGTACGCGGCTTGATCCGGTTGGGATGCGCCGGTCGTGTCGGTGGCGCGGGCACGCAGTGTGTAGGCGCCGGGCGTCGGCGGTCGCCAGGGCAGTTCCCAGCGTTGCCAGCCATCAACGTCGCTGGCCCCGATCGGCGAGGCGCGACGCCAGGTCTTCCCGTCGGTGTTGACCTCGACGTGACGGATGCGTCCGTTGCCGGACCAGGAGCGGCCCCGGATGAGATGTGTGTGGCCGGCGGTGACTGTGCCGCCCCAGGGCAGCTCGAAGGCGCTCTTGATGACCTGACGGGATATCAGCGTGCCGTCGGTGGGATGGTCCGGGCCGAACAGCCGGTAGAACTGGGTGTTCCACGCCGACACCAGCGGTGTACGGGACACCTCGATGCGGCCCAGCCATTTGATCGAGGAGATGCCGATCCACGAAGGCACGATGACGCGTACCGGGTAGCCGTGGTCCGGTGGCAGGGTTTCGCCGTTCATCTCGTAGGCGAGGAGCACGTCCTCGAGCGCCTTCTGTACCGGCAGCGGTCGTCGCACGTGTCCGAGGTCGACGCCGCCGGTGACGTAGGTAGGGTCGAGGCCCTCGGGCATCACGTCGACCGCGTCATGGCGAAGGCCAGCGGCTCGCAGCACAGTCGACAGGCGCACGCCGCGCCAGCGGGCGACGCCGACCGCGCCCAGTTTCCAGGCCGTACCGGTAACGGTCTGGCCCTGCTGCGTCGTGAAGAAGCTACGCCCGTTACCGGTACATTCGAGGAACGCCGTCTGCGTCTCGTGCGGCAGCCGGCGCAGATCGTCGTAGCTGAACTCGACCGGCTTGTCGCTCGTCGGGCCGCCTCGAAGGCCGGTGCCGAACAACTGGAGCCGCCACGAGTCGACGTCGATCGCCGGGGTGAGCGTGTGATCGCGGACGAAGAACCGGTCGTTCGGCGTCAGGTACCCCTGGTCGGCCATCGCCTCCCAACGCATCTCCGCGTTGGACCCGTAGACGTAGAACAGCTCCGGCGGCAGCGGCTTGACGATCGGCCCGGCCGGGGGCGAAGCCGCGTACGCGGCGCCGCGGCCCGTCGTCAGCACTCGGTCGCCCACCGCAGCGCCGCCCGCCGCGGCAACGGTGGCACGTAGCAGATGCCGCCGCGACAAGCCCCGGCCGTCGGCCTGCCCGGTCAACCACTGGGATGCCCGCAGCGAGTCATAGGTCGCCTCGTCGGTCAGATCGCCGGTCATGCGAATCCTCCTGCCTCAGGAAACGATGTGCGCGGCCTGGTAGGTCCGCGACCGCGCTTTGGGATTGCCGACGACGACGGTGATGCTCACCGTTTGCTCCATTCTTGTGCGAGCAGACGGTAGGAACGCACCCGGTCGGCGTGGTCATGAGTCAGAGTGGTGATGATCAGTTCGTCCGCCCCGGTCGCGTCGCGCAGTCGCTCCAGTTGGCCGGCGACCTGTGTCGGCGAGCCGACGAACTGGGTGTCGACGCGGTCGGCGACGAGCGTGCGATCCTCGTCGGTCCAGTTGTGGGCCCGGGCCTCGTCCGGGGTGGGGAACGGGATCGCGCCCTCGCCGGTGCGGATGCTCCGTACCCAGAGCCCGTACCCGGTCGCCAACTCGCGTGCGGTGGCCTCGTCCTCGGCGACGACGACGTCGGCGGAGACGCTGACATAGGGCGCGGGAAGCTCAGGCGACGGTTTGAACGCGGCGCGGTAGCCGTCCACGGCTTCGAGGACGGTG
>JAOPWA010000015.1 GCA_025965915.1 Dactylosporangium sp.
CGGAACCAGGCCCAGCGCCACCACCACACCAGCCCCCGGTACGGCCGCCGCCGCCTCCGGCAGCCCCCACGGGCGGACGACCGCGAAGGCCAACACTGCGACCAAGACGAGAACCGACGCCGACGTGCTCACCCCACAGACCTCAACCCGCCCCGTTTCTTGGTGGCCAATGCCGTGGTAGTCGCGAGGACCGCCGCTGCGGCTGCTCGTGCTGCTCGAGCCGCATCTGGAGAGCCGGTGATCGCGGCGGTGGTGGTGGCGCCTTCGGCCAGGAGTAGCAGTTGGTCGGCGATCGCGGCGGGGTCGGCGTCGGTGAGGTCGTCGGCGAGCTCGACGAGGTACTGGCGGAACAGGGCCTTGTGTTCGCGGGCAGCGTCGGCGACCAGGTCGGAGTCGGTCCCGAGTTCGCCGAAGGCGTTGATGAAGGCACATCCCCGGAAGCCCGGTTCGCGGAACCAGTCCTCCAGCCAGTTGAACACGGCGAGGAGTCGCTCGCGCGGGTCAACGTCGTGCTCGACTGTCCGTTCGCTGACGTAATGGGCCAGGCTGGCGCGCCATCGTTGGTCGCGACGGCGCAGGTAGGCGGCGACGAGGTGCTGCTTTGAAGGGAAGAGTTGGTAGAGCCGGGTGAGTGAGACACCGGCTGCGGAGCGCACCTCGTCGATCCCGACGGCTTGAATTCCGCGGGCATAGTACAGCGACTCGGCGGCGTCGAGCAGCCGTCGTGACGCTTCCTCGTGTTCCACGCCACCTCCGATGCGGCAAGTCAGAACGACCGTTCTACGATACTGGACGAGAGGCAGAACGCTCGTTCTGTAGTTGCCGGTGGCGACGAGGAGTATGTGATGACCGGGAGACCGCCCTTCCCACCATTCGATGAGCAGACCGCCGTGCAGAAGGTGCAGGCGGCGGAGGACGCGTGGAACACCCGTGATCCTCGGCGGGTGTCGTTGGCCTACACCGAAGACTCGGTGTGGCGTAACCGCGACCGTTTCATCGCCGGCCGAGAGGCGATCGTGGCGTTCCTGACCGAGAAGTGGGAGCGCGAGTTGGACTACGCGCTACGTAAGGAGCTGTGGGGGTTCCGCCGCAACCGGATCGCGGTGCGTTTCCAGTACGAGTGTCGCGACAGCGCGGGCCAGTGGTGGCGTAGTTACGGCAACGAACTGTGGGAGTTCACCGAGGACGGACTGATGTCGCGGCGCGAGGCGAGTATCAACGACGTGGCGATTGCCCAGCCTGACCGGCGCATCTTCGGTCCTCGCCCCGACTCCGAGCGTGGGGTTCTGCTCCCCGTCCAATGAGCGCCACAGCAACCTCGGATGGTCGAGGGTGTAACCGACCCGGCGGGTCACCACGGGCGATGCCGGGGGAACTCGGCGACTTGTTGGAAGGTCGGGCGGTTCTGCCACTCGATCGGGTCTTGGCCCACGATGCCCACCGACCGGAAGTGGATCGCGTCGTAGTCCGGCATGCTCTGCTGCTGCGCGTTCGCCTCCGGTGTGGCGGTCCAGGTTGTGACGTCGGTCGATCCGCCGTTGGCGTTCACGAGCGTGGTTAAGGTGTCCGACAGGGCGGCGTCGAGCGCCGTCGGGCAGCTGGCCGGACCGGTCCCGCAGAGCTTCGCGGTGATCTCGGGGCCGAATGGTTGCGCGACCTGCTCGCCCCGCAACTGGCGGAGTACTTTGCGCACGTAGCCTTCGTAGCCGCCGTCGTAGGAGCTGCCCAGGTGCGCGCCGCCGCTGTTCGGGGTGTTGACCCATTGCATCGGTAGCACCGTGTAGCTAGGGGTGACCGCGCTGCCGGTCGAGGATTCGCCGCCGACTCCACCTGCGGCCAGGATGGGATCGAAGAGCGCCCGGATCACCTTCTCCTGCAACACATCCATGATCGCTACGGCGGCGTGGTGATCGTACTGGGGGTCTCCCGGTGCGTTCTTGCGCCGGTGCGCGCCGTCGCTGTACCAGGACTGCAGCTGTGCGAGCATCGCCTGCACGCCGGGTGCCTCGGGGCGCCCGGCCAGGTAGCCGAGCAGTTCGGGGACTTCCGCCAACCCGTCGAGGTCCTGGGTCGCGGCGGTCTCCATGGCCTGGACCAGGTTCGCCCTGGTGATCTTGCCGCCATGCGCGGCGAGCTGGTCCTGCAGCGTCCGGTCGAGCATCTGGCTGCGGAAGACCGGTCCGTAGCCGTACTGCGCGTCGGACGCCGAGAACTGCGGCGCCGGCTTGTTGTTCCAGTTGGTGAAGTACCCCGAGGAGGGGTTGACCTCGTGCGGGTGCGCGGAGTCTGCCAGGAAGCCCTTCCACTCCGCGACGCCGGTGCCCCACGTCGGCAGGTTCGGGTCGACGTCCGGTGCCCGTACGGGTAGCTTTCCCGAGCTGTAGTAGCCGATGTCGCGGCTGTCGACGTAGAACCAGTTGAAGGTGTACGAGATCTGCGTCGCTCCTGCCATCCACGACGTGACGTCGTGGGTGAGCGCGGGCTGACCCCAGTGGATGAAGCCGACCACCGAGTCGACCTCGTGGTTGTAGGTCGATCGCTGATTCACGACGGCGACCGGTTTGCCGTCCTGCGCGGTGGTCCAGCCCTGCACGACGCCGTGCCGGGTGCGGTAGATGTCGTGGTTGATGACCGTGGGAGCGCCGGGTCCGCCCGGCTTGGGCACGGCCGTCTCCATGAACGTGTCATGCGTCATCGGCAGGCACTGGCCGTTGAACTCGTAGTAGGTGCCGTTCGGCGCGGGCGGGGTGCCGCCCGGATCGCAGATCAGTTCGAGCCGTTGATCGGTGATGTCGGAGCCGGCGGACGTGGCCGACCACGCGAAGTCCTTGCCGCGGCCGAGTTCCACCACGCCGGTACCGGGGAAGGACACCCCCTCGGCGGCGTACTCGGGGGAGTGCAGGTCAACTTGCATCAGGATGCCCGGAGCGAAGTACGACACCTGCGGACCGAACACCGCGTCGGGGTGGCCGCTGGCGGAGTGCTTCGCGTCCACCAGCAGCGCGTTGCTCATGTGCTTCGGCATTGCCAGTAGGGAGCTGACGATGTTCGTCGCCGTGAGGTTGGCGGGGATCGCGTCGCAGCCCGGCGTGGTGGCTGTCGGTCCGCCGGTCAGCGACTTCGAGGCATCGTCGGGCATTGCGGTCTTCGCGGGGTCGGTGGCCGCCGGGATCTCGTACGGGAACGCCTTGTCGATGATCGTGGTCGGAGCGTCGGGGTCGTTCTGCTCGCGGAAGTCGGTGAACGCCTGCGTGCCCGCCGCCTGGCCGAGCTGCTTGCGCAGGTACTGCAGCAGGGCGGCGTTGCGGACCTCGCCGCCGCCCCCGTTGCCGAAGATCCCGCCGACGAGCGCCGCCACGTAGACGACGTCGGACGACTTCCACTCCAGCGGCGGTTGCAGCGCCGCGGCGTAGTCCGCGGGCAGGGCGGTCGGATCGATCCGGGTCCGGGCGATGTAGGCGTTGACACCGTCGACGTAGTTGATGATCATCTGTCGGGCGAGGTCACCCTGTGCCCCGAATTGCGTTGGCAACGCGTCAACCTGGGCCTGCGCCTGCTGCTCGGTGTACGGCGCCAGCAGGAGCTGGTCGTGGTCGAGCTGTTCGTTGGCGCAGGAGGGCCCGAGGAACTGGGACACGGTGCCCTGTCCGTAATGGCGCAGCACGTCCATTTCGAACAGCCGGTCCTCGGCCTGCGCGAAGCCCGCTCCGAACGACATCGCGGCAGTAGTCGCGCCGTAGACGTGCGGGACGTCGAGGCGGTCGCGGTAGATGGCGACGGGCACCGAAGGCGAGGGGGTTTCGGTGCGGGTGATGTCCGCCGGGGGCACTCCGAACGACTCGTCGTTGTAGTACTGCGGCAGCGTCTGGTCGGTCAGCGTGGGGTAGCCGTGCAGTAGGTTCGCGTACTGGGTGCGCTGGTCGGTGCTGCCCGCCGGGCGCTGCCCGGTTGCCTGGAACTGGGCCAGCTGTGCCGCGTTGACCAGCCCGTTCTCACCAGGGGGGTTGATGGACAGTACGTGGCCGTCGGCGTAGTCGTCGGCGCGGTAGGTGGGTGGGGGCGAGGACACCGTGACGGCGCCGGCAACGGGCGGCACGCCCGCCAGGACCAGGGCGGCGGTCGCGGCGGTGGCAAGAACACTGGTCACTCGGTGCGAAGTGAAGTCGATCCGTCTCATTGTTGACCTCCCGTTCGGCTGCGGTCACGGTGTCGTCGCTGTGTCATGCGCTGGCCAGCACCTCGGCCGCCGCGCGCTCGCCAGCGCGGACCGCGCCGTCCATGTACCCCGACCAGTAGGTCGCGGTTTCCGTGCCTGCCCAGTGCACCCGGCCGAACGGCTGACGGATGCATGAGCCGTAGCCGTAGACCGTGCCGACGCCCGCGATCGCCACCGGCCCGCCGAGCGACCAGCGTTCCCGCGTCCAGTCGTGCTCGACGTAGTCGATGGGGCTCAGCGCCTGCGGGCCGACGATCGAGGCGAACCCCTGCAGCACTGCCGCGCGCCGCTCGTCGAGCGGGCGGGCTGCCCAGTCCCGCAGCGTCGCCCCGCCGACGAAGGCCAGCAGCACGCCGACACTGGCGTCGGGCGGACTGTTGTCGAAGCTCACCCGGACCGGTCCGCTGTCGGTCACGCCCATGCCGGACAACCCGGCGTCCCGCCAGAACGGCCGCTGGTACACGGCATCGCACTTCATCAAGGCACCCATGGGCATTCGCTGCATCAGCTGCATCCTGGCCAGCGGCAGCAGCGGCTCCCAGTCGATTCCGACCACCAGCGGGGGAGGCACCGCCACGATCACCCGCGAAGCGGTGACCTGCCCCCGGTCGGTGATCACCGTGACCTTGTCGCCGCTCTGCGCGATCCGCCGCACGGGTGCGTTCAGCGCGACGACCTTGCCGAGCTGGGCGGCCAGCCGGAGTGGGATCTGCTGGGAGCCGCCGACGAACCGGGAGTCCTGCGCGCCATCCGCCGTGCCCGCCGACCGCTCGAACGTGCCGGGGTTGGTCTCGTTGCCCGCGGTGGCCAGGTACCAGAGGAAGAACAGCAACGACACGTCGCGCGGGTCGGCACCGACCAAGGGCTCGACGTAGGCCAGGAGCAGGTTCTCGGTGGCCGGGTTGACGGTGTTGGCCCTGATCCAGTCGTGCAGGGAGGTGGCGTCCCAGTCGGCCGCCTTGGCCGCCGTCCACGGCGCGTCCACCGGGACCTCTCGCGACATCTGGTCCAGCTTGAGTTGCAGGGCGGCCGCGTCGGGCAGGATCAGCGGGTCCGGCGGCACGGTGCCGGTGTACCGGGTCGACCGGCCGCTCGCGACGTAGACGTTGTCGCCGGTGGCGTACTCCTTGAACGTGGCGACACCGAGCTCGTTGGCGAGGGCGAGGATGTGGTCCTGGGTCGGGCCGACGAACGCTCCGCCGGACTCGATCACGGAGCCGCCTGCCAGCGAGTGGTTGAGTACGCGTCCGCCCACCCGGTCCCGTGCCTCCAGTACCACCACCGAGCGGCCCGCCCGAGCCAGTTGGCGCGCGGCAACCAGCCCGGAGATCCCACCGCCGACCACCACGACGTCCACGGTGGACGGCAGTGGGCCGTCGGTGGTTGCGGCGGACGCGGGTCGGTCCGGCATCGCGGTCGCACCGACGGTAACGACCGTCCCGGTCGCCAGCAGACCGCCGAGGAGACGGCGGCGGCTGATGTCTGCTCTGTTCATGTGTTGGTCCTTCCGGAACCGGTGACCGGGCTGGCCGAGCGGCGATGCAGCGCCCGGGCGATCCGCCGGGCGTCGATCGCGATCTCCCGGAACATGCCGCTGATCGGATTGGTGTAGCCGATGAAGTGCAGTCCTGGCGCGGCGTCATGGGTGCGCGGGCCGTGCACCATGGGCATGCCGTGATCGTCGAGCACGCCGAGATGGCCGACCAGCGATTCGAGGCCACGCCGGTAGCCGACGGCCACGATGACCACATCGGGTGTGATCGCGCGACCGTCGGCCAGTAGCGCACGCGCGCCGTCGAAGCCGTCCAGCGCGGCAACCGGTTCGACCCTGTCCGCTTGGATGGCTTCGATCAGCCCGACGTCCAGGATGGGGACCTCGCCGCGGCTGGCGCGGGTGAACACTCCTTTGCCGGGGTCCGGCAATCCCTTGTGGCTCAGGTTCGGCACGGACATCCTGCGCATCGGTTCGGCGAGCGCATCGGCGATGGGCGCCGGTGCGTACCGCATCAGCACGCCGGTCAGTTGCGTGGGGATACCGAGTTGTGCGCGGCGCAGGATGTGCGGCGCGCTGCGAACGGCGAGCCTGACCTTGGCCGCGCCGTGCTCGACCAGGTCCACCGCGATCTCCGCGCCCGTGTTGCCGCCGCCGACCACCAACACGTCCAGCCCGGAGTAGACGGACCCGTTCCGGTACTCCTTGGAGTGCAACAGCTTCCCGGTGAACCCGTCGCGCCCTGGCCAGTCCGGCAGTACCGAAGTGTGGTTGTAGCCGGTCGCCACGACGACGGCGTCGGCGTGCACGTCGCCCTGCGGCGACCTCAGGACCCAGTGCTCTCCGGCGCGTTCGACGGTGCTCACCGCGGTGCCGGTGCGCACGTCGAGCCCGTGGTGCGCGGCGTAGTGCTCCAGGTACCGGATGACACCGTCGCGCGACACCCAGCTACCTTCCTCGGCCGGGATGCGGTAGCCGGGCAGGTGTGACAGCCAGCGAACGGTGTGCAGATGCAGCCGCTCATAGTGGCCGCGCCAACTCGCCCCAACCTGCTCGGCGCGCTCGATCACCACGCTCGGCACGCGACGGGCACGCAGCGCGGCCGAGGTTGCCAGCCCGGCAGGGCCCGCGCCAATGATCGCTACCGGGTGGCGTGCCGCCGAACTGTCGTTGCCCATTACGTCAGTCCTCGTGGGTCAGCCGGCAGGAACCGGCGAACGGAAACCTGAACACGAATCACATTCGATTCTTTCTATACTGATAGCTGTGACACCCGCAAGGCCCCTGAACGGGTCAACTTCAAGACGGCGCCTGCCCACCCAGCACCGCAGCCGCGAACGCGTCGAGCGGATCCTCGACGTCGCCGCCGATCTGATCACCGAGCACGGAGTCGCCGACCTCAGCACCCGGGCGATCGCCACCCGGGCCGACGTTCCGGTGGCCTCGCTGTACCAGTACTTCGCCGACAAGGAAGAGATCGTCCTGGCGTTGGTCGAGCGTGACATCGGCGAGATGGACGAACAGGTCGCTCAGGCCGTGACCGCACTCGAGACACTCAGCGTCCGCACCGTCGTCGAGGCGACCATGCGCGCCTTCGTCGCGGTGTACCACCATCGACCCGCGTTCGGGGTGATCTGGTGGCACGACCGCACCAACGCCGCCGTGATGCGCTTCTGCCGGCAGCACAACAAGCAGGTTGCGAAGTACCTCTTCGAGTTCGCGACCAACGCCGGACTGCTTCGCCCGGATACCGACCCGATCGTCGCCGAACTGGGCGTCGAAGTCGGCGACCGCGTCTTCCAGGTGGCCTTCGAGCAGAACCTCAGTGGGGACAAGCACGTGATCGATGAGGGCGTCGAGCTGGTCGTCGCCTACCTTGAGCGGTACGCCACCCCTGCCGGCATCGCGGGCATTCCTCCGGGTTCTCGCAGAGTCGAAGAGTGACGAAGCGTCCAGACAACGGCCGCCTTCGTCACGGCGTAACTCCTGAGGACGACTGCAGGGCGCTCGGGACTTCCTCGCTCCAACACGGTCACGATCAGCTGGCGTCCAGGACCAGACCGTTAACCGCGCGCTACACGGCATGGCGTGGGTTCGGCAGCAAAGATCAACGGCGACGCCGCGGTGTTGTGAAGCGGGTGACGTAGTGCTTCTGCCAGGGGGTCTCGACGGCATGCTGGTCGTAATGCTGCCGGACGAAGGCCACAGCCTGTTTCGCTGGTACTCCGTCGATGATGGCGAGACAGGCCAACGCTGTAC
>JAOPWA010000019.1 GCA_025965915.1 Dactylosporangium sp.
TGCCGTCGCTCGCCTCACCTCCGAGGCTCATGTTCACGACCGTCGCGCCCTCGGCGGCCGCCCACTCCATGCCGGCGATGATCCACGACTCGTAGCCGCTGCCGTCGTCACCGAGCACCTTGCCGATCAGCAGGTCCGCGCCGGGCGCGACGCCCCTGCGGGAGCCGTTCGAGGCCGCGCCGGTGCCGCCGACCGTGGCCGCGACGTGCGTGCCGTGCCCGAACCGGTCGACGGTGTCCGCGCTGCTGGTGAAGTTCTGCGCCTGCTTGATCCGGCCCGCGAGGTCGGGGTGGGTGGCGTCGACGCCGGTGTCGAGCACCGCGACCTTCACACCGTGCCCGTCGATGCCGGCCTGCCAGGCGGCGGGCGCACCGATCTGCGCCGTACTGCGGTCGAGGGCGGGGCGGACGCGACCGTCGAGCCAGATCCGGTCGATGCCGCCGCCGAAGGTGGCGACCTGCGTGGCCTGCCTGGTCTGTGCTGCCTGTTTCACCTGCGCGGTCTGCGCCCGCCAGAAGCCGGCCAGGGTGCTCTTGTCCGCGGCGAGGGCGGCGCCGCCGATGCTGGTGAGGGGCCGGCTGTTGCCGGCGAGCATCCTCACTCCGGTGTCGCCCAGCTGTTGGTACTTCACGATGAGCGGAAGGCTGGTCGATTTGGTATCGCCGTAGCCGTCGGCGATCAGCTCCTCGACGTCGAACAGGTCCGCGTCGAGCTTGCCCGCGGCCAGCAGCGGCACCGCGTCGCTGGGCAGCACCCGCAGGCCGCCGTCGACCTCCAGGGTGTGGAACGTGATCCGCTCGCGGCCGGCGGCCGGCCGGACCGTCGCGGCGTACCGGCCGTCGCCAGCCGGAGCGAGCTCGACGACGTCACCGGTGATGAGCGTGACGCGCGCGGCTCGGCCCTGGTCGCCGGGCTGGCGGGAGGGGACCGGATCCGGGCCCGGCGGTGCCGCCGCGGCGGGTGAGACGCCGACGGCGGTGAGCGCGAGCACGCCGGCGAGTACGGCGGCGGTACGGCGCACGGGAGATGGCATGGATGGGGCTCCTTCGGGTTACGAAGACGCCTTCATAGGGCGACAGATCGGAGTCTGGAGCCGGAAGATCTCGTGCGGCAGTTGTCGTGCCTGCCGCACAGCGGACATGGCACCAAGTGGACAGGCCCCGCCCCGCCCGCCGGTGCGCCTGAAGAATCACCGCGACACGAATCACCGCGACAACGTGCGGCTCGTCGGGATCGGCGGTAACTTCGCCGTACGGGGTCCAGCCGCCGTGCTCTCGATGCCCCGATTCGCATCACCGGCCACGTACGCCTCGAGGGCGTCGGCCGCGGTCCGCACCGACGTCGTCCAACAAGGGCGGGACATGAACACGGATGCCTCGTGGCGTTACCGGCCGGCTCTCGACGGGGTACGCGCCCTGGCGGTCACGGCTGTGCTGGTCTTTCATGCCCGCCCGGACTGGCTGCCCGGCGGGTTTTTGGGCGTGGACGCGTTCTTCGTCCTGTCCGGCTTTCTGATCACCGGCATCCTGCTCGCAGAGGCGCGTAGCGCCGGGGTGATCCAGCTGGCCGCGTTCTGGGGGCGGCGGGCCCGCCGGCTGCTGCCGGCGCTGCTGCTGGTCGTGGTCACCGTCGCGGTCGGCGCCCGGTACCTGCGCCCGGCGCAGGAGTTGCCCTCGCTGCGGCTGGACGCGCTCGCCGCGCTGGCCTATGTGGCGAACTGGCGGATGGTCTTTCACGGCGGTGACTACTTCGCGCGTACCGGCCCGGCGTCGCTGCTGCAGCACACCTGGTCGCTGGGGATCGAGGAGCAGTTCTACCTGCTGTGGCCGTTGATCGTGGCGGGCATGTTGAGGTGGCGCCGGTCGCGGTCGGCGTTGCTGGCGTTGTGTGTGGCGGGTACGGGCGCCGCGGCGCTGCTTTCGGCGGCGCTGTATCGCCCGGGCGGCGATCCGGCGCGGGTGTACTACGGCACCGACACCCGGGCCGGGGCACTGCTGGCCGGCTGCGCACTGGCCGTCGTGTTGGCCGGCCGGACGCTACGACCGGCGCGCTGGCTGGCCGCGACGGCCGCCGGCGCGGGGGTGTTGCTGGTGGCGGCGCTGGTGCTGGCACGCGGGGAGTCGGGGTGGCTGTATCGCGGCGGGTTCACCGTCGTCGCGCTCGCGGTCGCGGTGGTGTTGGCTTTCGTGATCGCGGCACCCGGCAGCTACCCGACCCTGCTGCTCTCGCTTGGCCCGGTGGTGTGGGTCGGGCGGATCTCCTACGGGCTGTATCTGTGGCACTGGCCGCTGTTCGCGGCGTTCAACGCCCAACGCACCGGCCTGACCGGGGTCGCGCTGTTCGCGCTGCGCATCGCCGTGACCGTCGCTGTCGCGGCGGCCAGCTACCACCTGGTCGAACTGCCGATCCGCCGTGGTCGTGGCCTGCGACTGGCGCCGGCGGCCGCGGCAGCCGTGGCGACCGCTGTCACGGCCGCCGCCGCCGTGGTGGTGGTCGCCAGCATCGTGCCGGTGCCACCACCCAGGTGGGGGAGCGTCAGCCAAGCCGAGGGAGCGACCGGGCCGCTGTCCAACACGGCAAGCCCATCCTCGCGCCCGGCAACACCGCCGCCGATCGCGCGGCCCGGTAGGACGCCCGGCGTCGAACCGCGGATCGCGATCCTCGGCGACTCCGTGGCCTGGACACTCGGCGAGTACCTACTGCCGGTGCAGGGAGCCTTGAGCATCACCAACCGGGCCGTGCAGGGCTGCGGGATCGCCCGGCTGCCCGACATCCGGTACCTCGACTCGCCGCACACCAACCTCCCCGGCTGCGACCGCTGGGACCAGCGCTGGGGCAGAGACGTGAACGGAGACGACCCCGACGTCTCGGTGATCCTGCTCGACCGATGGGAGCTGATGGACCGCAACATCAACGGCCGCTACCTCCACCTCGGCGACCCCGACTTCGACGGGTACGTGACCGGCGAACTCAAGCTCGCGATCTCCATCGCGTCAGCCAAAGGCGCCCGGGTGGCGCTACTGACCGCGCCGTACACCCATCGCGACGAGCGCCCCGACGGCACCCTGTACCCCGAGGACACCCCCGAGCGCGTGGACAACTGGAACCAGCTGCTTGCCCGGGAGGCCGCCACGAACCCCGTACACCCGACGATCCTCGACCTCAACCGGGTCGTCTGCCCCCATGGGGAGTTCACCTGGTCGGTCGGGAGTATCCGGGTGCGCAGCGACGGCCTGCACTTCACCCCGGAAGGCGTCCAGCAGGTCATCGCCCCGTGGCTGCTGCCCCGGCTCAACCAGCTCGCGACATTGTGACCTGCAGCGGCCTGACCAACTGCCGGACGCGCTGGCCGGCACCTGATCCCGCGCGGTTACTCGGACGGCATCATGATCCACAGGGCGAGGTAGACCAGAACCTGCGGACCCGGCAGCAGGCAGGACAGAATGAACAACAGCCGTACCACGGTCGGTGACATGTTGAATCGGCGCGCACAGGAGGGTCTGTTCCGCGTCATGCGATGAGGTCGACGCGTCCGTCGCCGAGCCCGATGCCGCCAGGATCCGACGTTTCCTCGACTTCGCCAAGGTGGACAACATCTACCGCGCCGCCGAAGTCAACGGGTACCCGATGGTCTTCATCGGTCCGATCACCGGAGGGTTCAACGCCACGCTCGGCGCCGCTCAGCTGGACTGGTTGGAGTCGACTCTCAAGGCGTGTGCCCGTCGGGACCGACCCACCCTGCTGTTCTGCCACCAGCCGATCTACAACGTGGTCGACGCCGCGGGGCTGCGTCAGATCCTGCGGGCCACCCCGAACGTCATCTACGTGTGGGGACACTGGCACACTGACCTCAACTGGTACACGCAGGGTCCCGACACCCGGCAGGTGCAGTGCCCGGCTACCACATACGTAGGGCAGTACGCCCACCGGCCCGATGGCGGCACCTCACAGACCTTTCAAGCCGACATGAGGCAGGGCCTGGTCATCGACGTGTACGACAGCGGGGTCGTGGTCCGCGGCAGGGACTTCAGCAGACACGAATGGGTACCCGGGTTCCAGGCCACCATCCCCGTCAACGCCCCCGCCCACCAATATCGGCCTCGGACGCGGCAACATAAGGTTCCACCGTTCGATTCGAGATGGAGGCACCTCTATGCCGATCCGCAGCCCCGCGTCCCGCCCGACCGCCGGTACCCGATCGGGCGGCCGCCTGTTGGCGTTGGTCGGCCCGGTTGTGCTGGTCGCCGGTGCTGCCTCGGCATGTGGCACGTCCGGCGGCCAGGCATCGGCGCCTGCGCCGAGCGTGACAGCTCCGGCGAGTGCCGGTGCGGATATCGGCGGCAACCGGTCCACGGCTCCGACGAAGAGCGCCACCGCGACCGGCCACGGCCAGGTCGCGCCGTGCACTGCCGCCGACATCAAGCCCACCGTGATCGGGCAGGCACAGCGAACCAGTGGTGCTACCCGGATGGCGATCGTGGAGCTGACCAACGCCTCCGCTCACCCGTGCCGCCTGGAGGGTTGGGCCTCGGTGACCCTGGTGGACGCGGCCGGGCAGCTGGTCCAGGTGCCCACCGTCAAGGTTGCGCAGCCGGGTGCACCGGTGCCGGTTGACCTGGCCCCGGGGACCTCGGCGTCGGCGGGAATCAAATGGACGGCCTGCGACAAGGCAAGCGCGGACTGCCCTACCGGCAACGGCCTGCAGGTCGGCTTGCCGAGGAGCACGAGCACCAGGGACGCTGAGTTGTCGGAGTTCCCCGCCGCGGAGAAGTCCGACATCACCATGAAGTCGCTGCAGCTAGGCAGCATTCAACCCAGCCACCAAGGCGTCGTCGCCTGGTGACGCGACCGTCGCTGGCGATCGGCACGTCCGGGCCGGATGCGGCGCGACGATGCTCCGATCGCATCCGGCGGTAAGGCCGTCCAGGCTGGGGTAATGGGGTAGCCGGGAGGGCAGACGTGACACAGCTCGAGCCCGCCGCCGTCGCGGAGGCGGCCGGTCTGACGTACGTCAACGACGCGGTCCCGGGGATCACCCGTGAGCGCCGGGAATCCGGCTGGCTGTACCGTCGGCCGGACGGCACGGCCATCGTCGACCCCAACGAGCGCGCGTGGATCGATGCCATCGGCATCCCGCCCGCGTGGACGCACGTGTGGATCAGCCCGACGCCCGACGGCCACATCCTCGCCACCGGGCGCGATGCGCGGGGGCGCAAGCAGTACCGCTACCACCCGCGCTGGCGGGAGGTCCGCGACGCCACCAAGTACCACCGGATGGGCGAGTTCGGGCAGGGCCTTCCAGGCCTGCGGACGCGGATTGACGAGGATCTCGACCGCCCTGGGCTGCCCCGGGCCAGGGTGCTCGCCGCCGTCGTCCGGTTGATGGACGAGGCGTTGATCCGGATCGGCAACGAGGAGTACGCCCGGCAGAACGAGTCCTTTGGGCTGACCACCTTGCGGCGCGACCACGTCAAGATCGAAGGCCCAGATGCGTTCATGTTCGAGTTCCGCGCGAAGTCGGGCAAGGAGCAGCGGGTTCGACTGGCCGACTCCCGCCTGGCCAGCGTGGTGCACGCCTGCCACGAGTTGCCCGGCCAGGAACTGTTCGCGTACGTGAACGACGACGGCAGGGTCGTCGACGTGGGCTCGACGGAGGTGAACGACTATCTGCGGGAGAGCACCCGAGCCATCTTCACCGCCAAGGACTTTCGGACGTGGGGCGGCTCGGTCGTTGCCGCCGAAACCCTCGCCCAGCTCGGACCTCCGCGGTCCGCCACCGACGCCAAGAAGAAGATCGTGGCGGCCATCGACGCGGCAGCGGAGCGTCTCAACAACACCCGGGCGGTGTGCCGCAGGAGCTACGTGAATCCCCGGGTGCCGGAGTCCTATCTCGACCGCACGCTCGACGATGCCTTCAATCGGGCCGAAGCGCGGGACCACCTGTCACGCTCGGAATCGGCGGTGCTCAACGTGGTCATGGGCACGGGGACCGCGTGACATACGGGGACCGCGTGACATTGCGATGCCCGCTCGCTCCGTGTCTGTTGTCAGTGGGTGCTCCTATCCTGTGCTCGTTGGACGACACCGAGAGGCGGGCACCATGAGCACCCCCGAGAAGACCATGACCGGCGAGCGCGCCGACCTGCTGCAGACGCTGGCGAAGCATCGCGGCTTCCTGCGCTTCACCGTCCGCGACCTGACCGACGAG
>JAOPWA010000047.1 GCA_025965915.1 Dactylosporangium sp.
TCTTCCGATCTTCGGTGCCCGGTCCTGGCCCTTCACCGCGGCGTCGGCGGTCTTGAAGTCGGTGCCTTTGCTCGCGACGAAGGCGTCGTGCGCGTTGTGATACTTGGCGTTCAATGCTGAATGCTGGTCGCGGAACTGCCGGATCTCACCGCTGATCGTGGGATCGGTGACCGTGTCGTCCAGTTTCGTCGCCAGGTCCTGAACGGCCTTCTCCTGGCTGGTGAACTGCTGGCTGTACTTCTGCAGGTCGGCCGGGTCGTATCCGCGAAGCAGGATGTCCTTCCACTCCTGCACCTGCTTCTTGAACGCGACCTGCATCGCACGCGCGTCCTGGCTTTGCTGCACGGTGCCTGTCAGGATTGCCTCGTACTGGTGGGACACCGAGTTCACCAGCGTAAAGAGCGCGACGATCGCCACGACACAGGCCGCTACCGTCCCGCTCACCATCAGTCGCAGTCGTGCGGCCAAGCCCACTGGTCGAACCTTTCGTCGTCAACGCGCCGGGGCTGTACGCTGCCGCCCCGGCCCGGTGACTGTAGCCGCCGGTAGTGCGCTGATACCTCCCCCTCTTGACCGGTTTGAGCGGTCTGTTCGACCAGTCCGGTTAGCGCGTTTGTCGACTCACGGGCTGCTGATCACCGCCGGCCGGCGGAGAACTCCAGACTCGCGTCGATCAGCCAGTCGACCAGATAGGACGCGAAGGATGCGCGCACGAGCACCCAGAACGCCCCGGACTCCCGCCCGACCAGTACGACCTGCGCCCGGGCCAGCATCGTCTGCGCGCAGCTCCCCTCGCCGAACGAGCGGGGATGCAGGTCGAGAGCGCAGCCGAGCGCGAGCAGGTCGCGGGCTCCCGGGCCCGCGATCCGCAGGGTCGTACGCTGCGCGGAGACGTCGACCACCGACGCGTGCTCCGCACCGATCGCCGACCGCAGCCGCGCCTCCAGAGCACCCTCGGTGCCGGCCGGACCGAGGACCAGCCACTCGTCGGGGCCGAGCCAAACCGCCGTCAGCTCTCCCGAGCTGCTGGCCCCCGGTGCGGTCGGTAGCGGTAGACCGAGTTCCAGGGCGACCGCATCCGCTGCCGGACCCTTCGGATCGAGCCGCAGGTTGAGCTGTGCCAGGAACGGGACCTCGGCGAGCGAGACGGCTCCTCCGGCCGCGCGCGTCGCCTCGGCGAGCCGGCCCGCGGCGTCGGCCAACGGGGTGCGTCGTTGGGTGTGCTCGGCCAGTTCGGTGTGCTCAGCCATCTCGCCGTGCCCCCTCCGGGTCGTACAGAACAGAGCTGGTGATCGTCACCGGCACCAGGGTGTCACCGAGCGGCGCGTACACCCGCTCACCGATCCGGTCGCGGCCGCCCTTGATGAGGGCGAGCGCGAACGGGCGTCCCAGCGCGGCGCTGCGGTAGCTGGAGGTCACATGGCCGAGCATGGGCACGGGCGGCTCCGGCAGCCGGTCCGACACCAGCGCGTCCATCGCCACCAGGTGCGCGCCTTCCGGCAGCAGCGTCTCGCCGTCGTCGGGGAGCAGGCCGACCAGGTGCTTGCGGTCAGGGCGGCTGTTGTCGGCACGGGCGAAGGAGCGCTTGCCGACGAAGTCCGGCTTCTTCTTCGACACCACCCAGTCCATGCCGAGGTCCTGCGGCGTGACCGTGCCGTCGGTGTCCTGCCCGATGATCGGGTACCCCTTCTCGGCGCGCAGCACGTGCATCGTCTCGGTGCCGTAGGTCGTCATGCCGAAGGGCTCGCCCGCCGCGTACACGGCCTCCCACAGCGCGAGCGCGTCCCACCAGCTCACGTTGAGCTCGTAGGCCAGTTCGCCGGAGAAGCTGATCCGGCACACCCGCGCGGGGATGCCGGCGACCTCGGTGTCGCGCCAGGTCATGAACGGGAAGCTCGCGTTGTCGACGTCGAGGCCGGGTGCGAGCGCACCCAGCACGTCCCGGGAGCGGGGACCGACCAGGGCGACGGTCGCCCACTGCTCGGTCACCGAGGTGCAGTGCACCCGCAGGTCAGGCCACTCCGTCTGGAGGAAGTCCTCCATCCAGTCCAGCACCGCGGCGGCGTTGCCGGTCGTGGTGGTGACCAGGAAGCGGTCCTCGGCCAGCCGGATCACGGTGCCGTCGTCGAACACCATGCCGTCCGCGCGGCACATCACGCCGTACCGGATCGAGCCGACCTTGAGGGTGCTCATCAGGTTCGTGTACAGGCGGTCCATCAGCACCGCCGCGTCCGGCCCCTGTACGTCGATCTTGCCGAGCGTGGAGGCGTCCATCATGCCGACGCTCTCCCGGACGGCCCCGCACTCGCGCAGCACCGCCGCGTGGATGTCCTCGTCGCCGCGCGGGTAGTACCAGGGTCGCTTCCACTGACCGACGTTCTCGAACAGCGCGCCGTTGGCCTCGTGCCACGGGTGGAGAGCGGTCACCCGGACCGGGTCGTGCAGCACACCGCGGTCGCGGCCGGCAAGGGCCGCGAAGCTGACGGGCGCGTACGGCGGCCGGAACGTGGTCGTGCCCAATTCGCCGACGGCCACGCCGAGCAGTGCGGCGACGACTCCACTGGTGAGTACTCCCGACGTCTTGCCCTGGTCGTGCGCGGTCCCGGCGGTGGTGTACCGCTTGACGTGCTCTACCGAGCGCATCCCGGCGCCGGTGGCGCGCTGGATCTCCGCGACGGTCACGTCGCGCTGCTGGTCGACGAAGTGGGTGCTGTAGTGCGTTGCGTCGTCGTCCTCGGCCGGCACCAGCCACACGTGCGCGGCGGGCGCGGTCGGGTGCTCGTCGGCGACCGGCAGAGGCCGGTCGGTAGCAGCGGTGAATCCGGTGTCCTCGACCGCCAGCCGCCCGGTCGCGGCGCCTTCGGCCAGGCAGCCCGCCAGGGTGAAGGTGCCAGCGGCGGAACCGGCGACCTCGACCGCCTGACGGCAGCCGTCCGGTAGGAACGAACCGACCTCCGGGTCGTAGCGCAGCCGGCCGCCGGCCTGGCTGTACAGGGCACCGACCGGGTTCCAGCCGCCGGAGACGAGCAGGAGGTCCGCGTCCAGCTCGCGGGCGCCGCCCGCGCCGCGCAGGACCACCGCCGAGACCCGGTCCTCGCCCACCACCCGCGCGACGGCGTGCCCGGCGAGCACCTCGACGCCGCGCTCCGCCAGGCGGTTCGCCCATAGTGAACCGGCCTGCGGGCGCACGTCGGCGATCGCCGCGATCTGCACTCCGGCGTCGAGCAGGTCGAGCGCCGCGGCGTACGCGCTGTCGTTGGTCGTGAGGACCACCGCCCGCCGGCCCGGCAGCACGCCGTACCGGTTGACGTAGGTCCGCGCCGCGCCGGCGAGCATCACCCCGGGCCGGTCGTTGTCGGCGAAGGCCAGCGAGCGTTCGTGGGCGCCGGTGGCGAGCACGACGTGGCGGGCGCGGATGCGCCAGATCCGTTCGCGGGACACGTGAGCGGGCGCTGCCGCGCCGAGGTGCTTGGTACGCCGCTCCACCGCGATGACGTAGTTGTCGTCGTAGTACCCGAAGGCGGTCGTGCGCGACAGCAGGCGTACCTCGGGGTTGGCCCGCAGTTGGTCGGTGACGGACGCGACCCAGTCGAGGGCCGGTGCGCCGTCGAGGGTCTCGTTGGTGCCCAGCAGGCTGCCGCCCGGCTCGGACTGGTCGTCGACGACGACGACCCGGGCGCCCGACGACGCGGCGACCGCCGCGGCGGCGAGGCCGGCCGGGCCGGCGCCGACCACGAGGACGTCACAGTGGGTGTGCATCGCGTCGTAGCGGGCCGGATCCGCGTCGGCGCTCAGACGCCCCTGGCCGGCCAGGCCGCGTGCCACGAGCCCGTCGAACAGTTCGACGGTCGTCGCCGTCAACATCGGTTCCGAGTACGGCGCCTCGACCTGGACGAGGGCGTTGGGCTCCTCGGCGCCGGCCGCGAAGATGCCGCGCGGCCGGCCCAGCTTGATGCTTGTCGACGTGCGGTGCACGCCGTTGGCCAGCAGGGCCGAGGCGAGCGTGTCGCCACGGTACCCCTCGTAGTCGCGGCCGTCGAAGCGGAAGCGCAGCGGCTGGGTACGGTCGATGCGCCCGCCCTCGGCGGACCTGAAATCCTGCGTTGTCATGCGATTACCGGCTTCGGTTTGCCCGCGGGGTAGACCGCGAGAATCTCGTTGGTCACCGTGTTACGGACGACGTTGAACCACCGGCGGCAGCTGGCGCTGTGGTTCCACCGCTCCGCGAACGGGCCCTTGGGGTTGTCGCGGAAGAACAGGTAGCGGGCCCACTCCTCGTCGGACAGTGCGGCCGGGTCCTGCGGGTAGGACACGTGGGCCTGGCCGCCGTAGTGGAACTCGGCCTCCTCCCGGGGGCCGCACCAGGGGCAGGGGATGAGCATCATCGTCACGGGCTCCTTGCGGTCTTGTCAGCGGCTCAGTCTCGGTACTCGGCGAGGTCTCGGTACTCAGTGAGGTGTTTTGCTCAGTGAGCGACCGCGGCCGCGCCGTGCTCGTCGACGAGCGCGCCGGTGGTGAAGCGATCCAGGCTGAAGGCGGCGTTGAGCGGGTGCGGCTCGCCGTGGGCGATGGTGTGGGCGTAGCACCAGCCGACGCCCGGGGTGGCCTTGAATCCGCCGGTGCCCCAGCCGCAGTTGAGGTACAGCTCGTCGACCGGCGTCAGCCCGACGATGGGGGAGGCGTCGGGGGTGACGTCGACGATGCCGCCCCAGGTCCGCAGGACGTGCGCCTGGGCGAAGATGGGGAACAGTTCGAGCGCCGCGGACATCTGCTGCTCGATGATGTGGAACGCCCCGCGCTGCCCGTACCCGTTGTAGCTGTCGATTCCGGCGCCCATCACCAGTTCGCCCTTGTGCGCCTGGCTGACGTAGACGTGCACGGCGTTGGACATCACGACGGTCGGGTGTACGGGTTCGAGGAGTTCGGAGACGAGCGCCTGCAGCGGGTGGCTCTGGACGGGCAGGTCGATGCCGGCCATGGCCGCGACGACGGAGGAGTGGCCGGCGGCGCACATGGCGACCTTGCCGGCCGCGATGCGCCCACGCGTCGTCTGTACGCCGGTGACCCGGCCGTCGGTGATGTCCAGGCCGGTCACCTCGCAGTTCTGGATCAGGTCCACGCCGAGCGCGTCCGCGGCCCGGGCGAAGCCCCAGGCGACGTAGTCGTGCTTGGCGATGCCCGCCCGTGGCTGGTAGGTGCCGCCGAGCACCGGGTAGCGCACGTCGGGGGAGATGTTGACGATCGGGCACACCTCTTTGACCTGCTGGGCGTCGAGCCACTCGGCGTCGACGCCGTTGAGCCGGTTCGCCTCTACCCGGCGCACGCTCTCGCGCACGTCCTGCAGGCTGTGCGCGAGGTTGAGCACGCCCCGCTGGCTGAACAGGATCGGGTAGTCGAGATCCTCCTCGAGACCCTCCCACAGCTTCAGGGCGTGCTCGTAGATCCCGGCGCTCTCGTCCCACAGGTAGTTCGACCGGATGATGGTCGTGTTCCGGGCCATGTTGCCGCCGGCGAGCCAGCCGCGTTCGAGCACGGCGACGTTCGTGATGCCGTGGTTCTTCGCGAGGTAGTAGGCGGTCGCCAGGCCGTGCCCGCCGCCGCCGATGATGACGACGTCGTAGCTGCGCTTGGGTTCAGGCGTGCGCCAGAGCCAATCCGGGTGGTCGGGCAGATCGCTACCAGGTCCGGCCATCGGGATCCTCACGTTTCTTTATGCGCAACGGCGCCCGCCATTCGCAACTAGACTGCTCTGGCGGTTGCCGCATGTCAAGGGTCCGAATTCGGCTCAAGGCATCCTTGTATCTTGTACTTCCCCGCCGTGCAGAATGGAAATGACTGATCGGGAGGTAGCCGCGTCTCGGGAAACTGATCGCAAGCTCATCGCTTCGAACAAGAAGGCGCGACACGATTACGCGATCCTCAAGACGTACGAGGCGGGGATCGCGCTGCTCGGCACCGAGGTCAAGTCGCTGCGGGCTGGGCGGGTATCGCTGGTGGACGCCTTCGCGCAGGAGAGCGACGGCGAGATCATGCTGTATGGGCTCCACATCGCGGAGTACGGGTACGGCACGTGGACAAACCATCAGCCTCGTCGTACCCGGAAGCTGCTCCTGCGGCGAGTGGAGATCAACAAGATCTTGGACAAGGTACGGGAGGCCGGCTTGACGCTCGTACCGTTGTCGATGTATTTCGAGAACGGCTGGGCGAAGGTCGAGCTTGGCCTCGCTCGCGGCAAGAGGTCCTATGACAAGCGGCAGGACATGGCTGAACGGGACGCGAACCGTGAAATCGCTCGTGAGATGAGCCGCCACCTCAAGGGCAGGCCCAGGCAGTAAGCCGGCGGACAGCCGGTGGTGCCGTCGTCCTCAGGTCAGGACCGGGAACAGCTCGGGCGCCCTTCGGCCGGTCGCTACCTCGATGAAGGCCGCCTGTCGGTCTGCGGCTCGAGGCGGCTCTACGCGGCGAGGACGGCGAAGACGATCACATTGTCGCGGTAGTTGCCCGACTGGCGGTCGAAAGCGCCACCACAGGTGATGAGGCGAAGCTCCGGACGGGCGGTGGCGCCGTAGACCTTGTCGGTCGGGAAGTCATCCTTGGCCACCTGCTCGGTCTGGTAGACCACGAAGCGTGCGGTAATGCCGTCCTGACGGGTGATGAGCACCTGGCCCCCGGGCCGCAGTTCGCGCAGCCGGAAGAAGATTCCCGCTTCGCTGTGGCCGTCCACGTGTCCGAGAATCACGCTGGATCCGATCTCTCCCGGGGTCGGGCCGGGTGAGTACCAGCCGGCTTGCATCGGCTTTTCCACGGGCGGCACCTGGACGGTCCGGTCGGGGTTCAGTTGCAGCGGGATCAACGTGGACGCCGCGTCGATGGCGGGGATCGACATCTGGACCGGTGTGGAACGGGGCAACGCTGTCCGGGCGGGCGGTCCCGCCGACGCGTTGGACGCAGTCGGCGGGACCGCCCCGGGGCCAGCCGGCGGGACCGCCCCGGTGGGCCGGAAGTGGCCAGGCGTGATCGCCATCCGCGTGATCAGCGAGATCAGCACGGTCAGGGCGATGAGCACGGCGATCACACCTGCGCCACGAGCCTGTCGCGGCAGGCCATCATTCATTCGTCACCCGACGTCGCCGAGTCACGGCGATGCCGACCGGAGCGAGGAGTACCGCGGCGGCCAGCGTCATCCACAACGTGGCGCTGGGCCCGGCCGTGCCGCCACCACCGGTGCTGGGTGCGCCGCTGGGCGTCACGGTCGTTGTGGAAGGCGCTGCTGTCGGGCACTGGTTCACGCTTGGGGAAGACGATGCCGTCGGGCAATGGCTCCCCGTCGACGAAGGCGAGTCCATCGCGGACGGGCTCGGATCTGGCGACGGCGAGTCCATCGCGGACGCGGTCGGATCTGGGGAAGGCGACGCATCCTCGGCCGCCGCGACTCCGCTGGTACCCCCCAATACCATCGCGGCAAGCGACGCCGCTGCCAACAGACGCAGCCATAATCCGCCGCGTCGACGAACAGGATCTCTGGTCCCCTGCGGGGATCCATCCTCAATCATCTTTTGCACCACTACCCCCTTGAGATCACAAAGTCGGTTTCCTGACCTTGAACTGCTGGGGTTTCGCCGTTTGCCACCACGCGTGGTGCGAACTAGGCCGGCGGTGTGAGGTACTCGGTAGGCGAGCTACACCGTCGGTGTTAGGCCGGCGGTATGTGAGGTACCCGGGGAGTGGTCGGCTATCCGCCGGGGCACGCATTAAATGGGAGGCGATCCGGCTGCGGTGGTGAGACCTTCTCGCGATCCCATAGATGGTCAGCGGGGCGTCGGTGATCTCTTATGGCTGGTCAGGTGCTGGCCATCGCATCGAGAGGAACAGAAGCAGGCCGAGGGTGGGGATGGTTGCACTGACGACGGGCCGGGTGCATCTCGGGGCGAGATCGACGAACGCCCGTGCCGCTGGCGACAGTGGGCCGGGACGCCACAGCAGCCGTACCCGCCGGACAATTGGCGGATCAATCGCAGCGACGCACGCGCCCTGGCGCCCGGCGTCCTCTGCCATGGGGCGGGGCAGCAGGGTCGCGCCTGCGCCCGCGAGCACCATCGGCACGATCGCGGCCCGGTGGCTTGTCTCGACGGCGATGCGCAGCGCAACCCCGGCGGTCGACAATGCCTGTTCGATGACGGCCCGAGTGGTGGTACCGTCCGGCGTGGCGATCAGGTCCAGGCACGCGACGTCGCGCGCGCTGAGCGGCTGCCCGATGTCGACCGCCGAGCCTGGGGGCAGGACGGCCAGCACCTCCTGCTCGGGTAGTTCCAGCGAGTCGAGCCCCTCCTCCGCTACCGAAAAGTCCGCGAGAGCCAGCTCGCACCGCCCGGTCCGGACCATCTCCGTAACGGCGGTCGCACGTTCCGGGTCCGTAATGCGGATGTCTACGCCAGGGTGGCGCTTCCGGAAGGCGCCGACGAGGCCCGCCAATGGATCGACAGCGAGTGTCGTGAGCGTGACGAGGTCGAGGTGTCCGGCGGCAAGGCCGCTGACCGAGCGCACTGACGACAACGCCGTATGGAAGTCTCGGGTGATCTGTTGCGCCGGCCCGAGGAGCGCCTCCCCCGCGGGCGTGAGGGTCACGCCGCGGCCGAGCCGGTGGAACAGTTGGGCGCCGACATCATGCTCAAGCGTTCGGATGGCATGCGACAGCGACGGCTGGGCGACGCGCAACGAGTGGGCGGCGCTTGTGAAGCTGCCGTGGGAAGCTACCGAAAGGAAGTACTCAAGCTGGCGCCGGTCCATGCGTAAGTTCTACCGGGACCGCACGGCAGCGTCCCCCCTCGGGGTGTTAGCGGATGTGATCGACGGCGTAATTCACGACCAGCACGGTGGCGAGGACGACGACGCCAGCGGTCAGCAGTACCTGACCGAGACCGGCGGGGGGCAGTTGGGCGGTCCTGATGGCACGATCGGCGGCCCGGTAGCGCAAGAAACCGATCATCGCGGCGGCGCCGCCGAGTGCGAGCAGTCCGAGGCTGACCGCGGACCGGACCTCGCTGTGAGCGGTCAGTTGGATCAGTGCCACGCCACCTGCCTGCATGGTCAGAGCCGTGCGTAGCCAGGCCAGCAGGGTGCGCTCGTTGGCCAGCAGGAAGCGCACGTCGACGTCGAGTCGATCCTGGTCCGGTGGCGGTGTCACCCGACCGTCCTTCGGCGGATCGGGATTGCTGGACAGGGACGCGGCGGATGTGGAGCTCCCCACCGAAGCGGACATGGCACTCACCCTCGCTGACGCTGGATCGACGACATGTCACCCATTCGGCCGAGCCTTGGCCCGGCGACGGGTACCGAGGGCGGCGGTGACGCGGTCGAGGTACATCGCCAGGACGACCACGGCGAGGCCGCCCTCGAAGCCGGCGCCGATGTTGAGTGAGGTGATGGCGCCGACGACGACGGCGCCGAGTCCTTGGGCGCCGACCATGCCGGCGATCACCACCATCGACAGCGACAGCATGATCACCTGGTTGACGCCGGTCATGATCGAGGATACGGCGAGGGGCAGCTGGACCTCGCGGAGCACCTGCTGCGGCCGGGCTCCGAAGGCGACGGCGGCCTCAACGAACTCCTGGTCGACCTGGCGGACGCCGAGTTCGGTCAGGCGCACCGCTGGCGGGATCGCGAAGACCGTCGTGGCGACCACGCCCGGAACAAGGCCGATGCCGAAGAAGAAGACCGCGGGGAGGAGGTAGACGAACACCGGCAGGGTCTGCATGAAGTCAAGCACCGGACGGACCGCCACGCTCACCCGGCCGCTGCGCGCGGCCCAGATGCCGACCGGTATGCCGATCAGAAGCGCGGCGGAGGCGGCGACGACGACGACGGCGAGTGTCTGCATCGCAGCCACCCATAGCTCCATGGAGTTGACAACAAGGAACGCGACCAGCGTGAACAGGGTCAGTTCCCAACGCCTGCTGGCGAGCCAGGCGAGCGCGACGAACGCCGCGAGGACTATGAGGGCGTGGGGTCGTATGAGGACGTAGTTGACGCCCTCGACGGTGGCGAGGATCGCGTGGGAGAGGCCATCGAAGAAGCCGCCGAGGTGGTGAAGCAGGAACTGGACCAGGGCATTGATCCAGTCGCCTACGTGGATTCTCGGCATGGTCACCTTTCTCGGCTCGGTGCCTGGTTGACCGCGGGGCTGGCCAGCGCGGACAGGATCGCGGCCCGCGGCACGACCCCGAGCAGGCGGCCGTCGCCATCGACCACCGCCACCGGCACGGTGTGCCGCCCAGCCAGATGGCAGAACTCCACGATGGGTGTGTGGCGGGGGACGCTGTGGTATTCGTCGACGATGCACTCGGTCAGGTCGGGTCTGCCGTCATGAACGGCTTTGGCGACGGCGCCGTCGCGTGCCACACCCAGAATCCGGTCGCCGGCGTCGAGCACGTACACGCCGTTGGCTTCGCCGCCCTCAAGCCGAGCCAGCACGGCGGCGGGCGACTCGTCGCGCCGCGCGGTGAGTAGCGGAGCCCGCATGATGCTCTCCGCCGGAAGGACCCGTGACCGGTCGACGTCGGTGACGAAGTCGCGCACGTAGTCGTCAGCTGGCGAGGAGATGATCTCTGGTCCGGTGCCGGTCTGCACCACCGACCCGTCCTTCATCATCATGATGTGGTCGCCGAGGCGCATGGCCTCGTTCAGGTCGTGCGTGACGAAGACGATCGTGCGCTGGTCGTCGTTCTGTAGTTGCAGTAGCAGGTCCTGCATGTCGCGGCGGATCAGTGGGTCGAGCGCGCTGAACGGTTCGTCCATGAGCAGGATCGGCGCGTCGGTGGCAAACGCGCGGGCGAGCCCCACCCGCTGCTTCATGCCGCCGGACAGTTCGTGCGGGTAGGCGTCGCCGCGTTTGCCGAGACCGACGCGTTGCAGTGCCGAGTCGGCGCGTTCCAGCCGTTCCTTGGCCGCTACGCCACGCACATGTAGCCCGTAGGCGGCGTTCTGCCGGATCGTTCGGTGGGGGAACAGCGCGAAGTGCTGGAAGACCATGCTGATCGTGCGGTTTCGTAGGGTGCGTAGCTCGTCGGGCTTCATGCCAACGACGTCCGTGCCGTCGATGTGCAGGGACCCGGAGGTGGGTTCGACCAACCGGTTGATCATGCGCAGTACCGTGGACTTGCCCGACCCGGACAGGCCCATGATGACGAAGAATTCGCCTCGGCCGAGTCCGAACGTAACACCGTCGGCGGCGAGGAAGCCCCCGGCTTCCTCGACCGCCACGCGGCGCGAGCCCGTTCCGGCCTCTCGTAGCACAGGGAGCGCGCGCCTTTCTGGCAGGCCGTAGACCTTGGTCAGGTCACGGGCTTCAATCATGTATCGGCCTCCTCGTTGCGTATGGTCTGTCCGGAGATTCCGGTCAGCCGCGGGGCCGTCGACCCCGCGGCCGACCGAGGCCACCGACGGGTCCGCCGCTCAGCTCAGTCCATCGAGGACGGCCGGCGCGCCGGGCTTTCCCTCTGTGGTGGTGACGCCGTCCAGCCACTGCCGGACCACGTCCTTGTGCCCCACCATCCAGTTGTGCGCGATCTCCTCGGCCGGCTTGTGCTGCTTGCTGTAGTCGAAGATCCACTGGGACACGGTCGGCATGTCCAGCTTGATCTGGGACAGGAACCGCCCCAGGTTGGGATCGTCGGTGGCCACGCCGGATCGGGCCGCCGAACGAATCTCGCCGGCGCCCGGCCAGACCTTCTCGGGGTCGTCAAGGAAGTTCAGCTTCCACTGCACGGTCATCCAGTGCGGGGACCAGCCGAGGAACGCGACCGGTTCCTGCTTGTCGGCGCGCCGAGTGACCTCGGCCAGCATCGCCTCGGTGCTGCTCTGCACCAGGGTCCAGTCGCCGAGGCCGTAGGCGTTCTTCTTGATGGCGTCGAGGATGTACTGATTGCCGGGCGTACCGGGCTCGATCCCGAGGATCTGCTTGTGGAACTTGTCGCCGTTCTTGGCGAGGTCCGCAAGTGATCTGACGCCGAGTTGGTCGGTGACGTAGGCCGGCACGACGGGGGCGTAGGTGGTACCGGTGAGCATCGTACCCATGATTTTGATCTTGCCTTGCTGGATGTGCTGCTCGAAGGCCGGCTTCTGCGCCGGCCACCAGTTGCCGAGGTACGCGTCGGCCTGACCGGTGGCGAGCGCCTGGGCGGCCAGCGGAACAGAGACCTCTTTCGTCGAGGTCTTGTACCCCATTTTGTCGAGCATGTCGCGCGCGATCTGGGTCTCCACGACGAGGTCTTCCCATGGTTGCTGGACGAAGCGCACCTCGTGCTTGCCGCCGGCAGCCTTGCCGGTGCCGGGGTCAGCGTTGCTGCATGCAGTAAGCAAACATACGGCCGCCAATACGACGGCTAAGCCTCGATACTTCCTCAGCATGGACAACCAGCCTTTCGCGATGTCGTGTCGGGGGCTGAACACGTTGCTATCGACCGCCCTATGGCCGGTCGATCCAGATCGGGGAGGACCATGCCATCTCGCCGTCGGTCTGGAAGGCGCGGATGTAGTACCAGGCGGGTTGCTCGGCCGGGTCAGTCCAGCGCAGCCGCGTGTCGGGGGTGCCGAGACCGGTCAGGCCGCCCACGCCGGGCTGCAGGCGCAACCGGCCGGACGTGACCGGTACCTCCACAACCCCTCCGCCGAGGGCGCCCAGTGGCATAGAAATGGCTGCCTGAGCTGTCTTCAAGCTGACGACAGCGTTGTCCGGTCCAGTGACGGTGACCTCGATACCGCCGCGCTGCGCGCCGTAAGGTTCACCGAAGCTCTTCGTGGACGCGACCCACGAGACCTGGACGTCGTCGACATCGACGATCTCCGGCGACCAGTAGGGGGTAGGCAGGATGCGGCCACCTTCGACCGTGAGTGTGCCGCTCCAGTCTGTCGTTTCGGGACCCAGACCCCACTCCAGGCGCAGTGGTACCGCCCGCCACCCGTCCGGCAGCCCGAGATCGGGCAGTACACTGTGGACGGTCAGTCCGTCGCGTACCACGTCGATGCGGGCCAGTTCGCCGTATCCGTGCACGTAGGCGTCGACCTCCACCGGCCCGGCGGAGGTCGCCTCACCACCCATGAACACGGACTCCCCGCCGGGCAGGCCGATGCGGAAGTCGACGAGGACGCCGCGGGTTGTGGCGGCAAAAACCCGGCGGGCGTGCAGCGCCTCGAACACCGACGAGCGGTCGAGCCGCTCGGCGAAGGCACCGATGTAGCTGGCGCCGTGGCCGTGGTCGGACGAGGCGATCAGCCCGAATCGGCGGCCACGCCGCAGCCCGTCCTGGACGAAGGTGCCCGGTAACGTGCCGTCGGAGTACTGCCGGAAACAGCCGTCGTCCTCGTAGTTGCCCCGGCACGCCTGGAACACTTCAACGAGCCGAACGAAGTCGGGGTCGTCGTAGCCCCAGTCGAAGGGCACCATCGCGGACCCCGGATGGTGCGGGATCGTGATGGCAGGGAAGTCGGGATGTTCGCGCATCTTGGCCCAGAGTTCGGCCGGCGTCTGGGAGCCTGCCGCGTACGCGGAGAAGATCGGCGCACCGCGGGCCACGTCGCCGTAAATGACGTTCTGGTGGCCGGTGTCGCCAGTCCACTCGAAGCCGTACAGCGGAACGAACCGGTGGTCGACCCGGAACAGGTCGGCAATCTTCTGGATGCTCCACCACTGATAGTCGCTGCTGTTCTCGGAGTGGTCGGTGACGGCCCAGAAGTCGTACTCGCAGACGTCCCACGCGTAACGGTAGAAGTCTTCCAGGGACGGTTCATCGCCGGAGGTGCAGCGGCTGACCAGAGAATGGCGGTGCAGGTCTCCCCAGTAAAGTGAAAGCTCTCGACCGTCCACGGTGGTGGTGTAGCGCTCGTCGTCACCGTCGAGCCAGGCACGCGCCTCACGCCGCTGCGCGTGATGGTCGATCGCAAGCGCGCGACCGGCCCGAGCCGGCCCCCCTGCCGACCCCGTGCCGGCCGCGACCGTGGCCGAGCGCACGGTGCCCGCACCATGCATCCCGTGCCAGATGACCTCACCATGGTGCTCCAGCAGGTACGGGCACTCCCGTCCGCCGAAACCCTCGGTCCAGGACAGCCCGCGCTCCAGTCGGCCATCGGTCTGCCACACCAGCAGGGCACCGCCGCCCGGCAGCCTGGCCAGAGATGCTTCCTCCAGCGTGCCGTCGCTACCCGCGTACGTCGTCGGGGCGGACCAGCCCGTGGCGCCGAGAGTCTGGGTGGCGACCTCCCAGTAGTACGTCATCAGCGGTAGGCGACGGTGCACGCGGTAGGCCAGGACCAGGCCGCCGTCCGTCGTCGCCACCAGCCGCGGCAGCCCACCGGGCACGGTGTCGAGCCCGGGAGCGATTTCGCCCTCGGCCAGGCGCAGTGCGTCGGAGTCCACCCGGACCACACGCATCGACGCCTCGACTTCGGGTAGGAGCTCCGGCGGCACGAAATCTCCCGCCTCGCGAATCCCCTCCGGCCGCAGCCGCCCGTGCAGCTGATCCGTGCGGCGCAGCCGGGTCGGGCCGGAACCGCCGTGCGCATGGATCGTGATGACGTCGAAGCCACACCAGATGCCGCCATCCGTGGTGACGGCAACGGTGGGGTGCAGGGCGTAGTCGCTACCGGAGGTGAGTGGGCGGCTGGGTGCCAGGTGGCCCGCCGCGTCCGCGGTCCGCAGCACGATCCGGTACGCCCCGTCGTGATACTCCGTCCAGGCGTACACCGCCCCGCCGTCGGGTCGGGCCGCGATGGCGGGATCCCACACGTTGGCCACGTCGTCGCTGACCTGTCGCGTCTCGGACCAGCCTCTGCCCGACGGTCCGGTACCCGACCAGCGTCGGGAGAAAATGGCAAACCTGCCGCCCGACCGGCCCTGCCAGCACACCTCGACAGAACCGTCGGCGTGCGCCACGACCTCCTGGTTGAACGACGGGTGCTCGGTCGTGCTGACGCACTCCTCGGGTCCCCAGGTGCCCTCCATATGACGCCGGGCGAATACCGATACCGCCCCATTGTCGTTACGGGCGTAGAAAACCCACGGGTGGCCGGATGAATCAAATAGAGCCGTCGGCCGAAAGCAGTCGGACGCATTTCCCGAAAGCACATCGGGAGCAGCGTCGCCGATTTTCGCCCAGACCCTTTCGCCGATGTCTTTTTCCCATTCTACCCAAGCCTGCACGGCGTCGCCGTCCGAGTTGGTCGCGACCGATGGTCGCGCCGCCGCCCTGCCGTCGTGCACGAGCAGGCTTGCCCCTCGGGCGTGCCCGTCTAGGCGCTTGGCGTCCGCCAGGGCCGCCTTGGCGCGGCGGATGAACTCGGGAATGCGCCCCGCACCCTCGTCAACCCACATATACCGCAATGGGTCCGGGTCCAGCAGCGCCGTCACTTCGGAGGTGTCCCGGCAGTTGTCGATGGCGGCCGCGAGCTTTCGATTGAAGGCCAGCACCAGATCTAGATCAGCGCGTTGCCGCGGCGTGTACTCACCGTTGTGATGGTCGACTCCACAACACCGCGCCATTGCAACTTCTCCTCTTCCAGCGACTTTGTCGCTTGAGTATCGAAAGCGGCACCGCAATGGTGCCGAATTCGTTGGGAGAACAGTCGCGTCGCCATGCTCTGAAGTCAAGACACGGCGAGATATCGTGGTATACCAAATTTCAGTCGAAGTAGTAGAAGATTTCTATATGGCGGCCCGTGATCGGACGCGCTGGGCATGAGGAAGCCGTGCCGGGTGTCACCCGTGGCCACGGGTGACACCCGGCACGGCGGTAGCCGGTCAGCTCTTCGGCAGCCAGGCCTTGACCTTGTCCTTGTTGGCCTCGACCCACTTCTTCGCCGCGGCGTCGGGGGACATCTTGTCCTCGGCGATGTACTTGGCCACCAGGTTCTGGTCGGTGTTGGTCCACTTGAAGTTCTTGACCAACTGGTAGGCCGGGCCATTGGCGTCGGCGAACTTCTTGCTGACGATCTTGTCCAGGTCGTACTTGGGGTAGTCGCAGGCGATCTTCTCGGCGTCGGCGTCGCAGCCCGTCTTGTACTCGGGCAGGTTGACCTTGACCAGCTTGATCTCGGAAAGGAACCACTGCGGGTCGTAGAAGTACCCGAGCAGCGGGGTCTTCTTCGCCTCGGCCTGACGGAACGCCTGGATCAGCGCCGGCTCGCTGCCGGCGTAGACCACCTTGTAGTTCAGGTTGAGGTTCTTGACGAGGGCCTCGTCGTTGGTGACGAAGGACGGGTCGCCGTCGAGCAGTTGACCCTTGCCGCCGGACTCCGACGTCTTGAACAGGTCGGCGTACTTGTTGAGGTTGTTCCAGTCGGTGATGTCGGGGTACTTCTGCACCATCCATGGCGGCACGTACCAGCCGATGACGCCCTCGTTGCCGGTCGAGCCCGCGGCCACCGCGGTCTTCTGTTCGTCGATGTACTTCTTCCGGAGGTCGTCGTGGCCCCAGTTCTCCACGACCGCGTCCACCTCGCCGGTGCCGAAGCCCTGCCAGGAGATCTCTTCCTTGAGGTCCTTCTTGGTCACCTTGCACTTGAGGTCGGTCTGGGCGACGTACGCGAGGACGGCGGCATCCGCTTCGTACCCGACCCAGGGGTTGACGGCCAGGTTGAAGTTGCCGCAGTTGCCCGAGCCCGACCCGGAGGCGCTCGAGCCGCCGACCTTGGCGCCGCCGCAGCCGGTGAGGGCGACGGCTACCGCGGTGGCGACCGATACGCCGGCCAGCCTCGCTCCCTTACTGATGGTGAGTCTCATACTTTGGTCCTCCGGGGTTTCGGGTCGGCTATCCGTCCTTGTTCTGTTGCGCTGTTCTGTTGCGCTCGACAGGCCAGCAGCCGGCGGGCGCTCCGTGCTTCATTTGTGCTTGGGGGCAGGACCGCCGCCTGACCGCTCCGCGGCGGCACACGTGATCCGGTCGAGCATGATCCCGAGCAGGACGATGGCGACGCCCGCAGCAAGACCCTTTCCGTACAGCGGCCCCTGGGAGAACCCGGCGACCACGTCGTAGCCGAGCGCGCCGCCGCCGACGAGACCACCGACGACCACCATGGACAGCACGTAGATGAGGCCCTGGTTGGCCGCGAGCGTCAAGGACTGGCGCGCCATGGGCAGCTGGATCTTCGTGATCATCTGCCACGTGTTCGAACCCGCGGCCGTTGCGGCCTCCACGGTCGTCTCGGAGACGGCCCGGATCCCGTCCGCGACGATCTTGATCGAGACCGGTGCGGCGAACATGACCGCCGCGATGATCGCGGTGAACCGACCGGGCGAGAACAGGGCCAGGAACGGGACCAGGTACACGAACGCCGGCATCGTCTGGGCGGCGTCGAGGACCGGCCGGATGATGCCGTCGACGCGGTTGCTGCGCCCCATCCAGACGCCGATGACGATGCCCAGCACCATCACCAGAACCGTCGCGACGATCGTCATGGCGAGCGTCGTCATGCTGTCCTGCCAGAGCCCGGTGGCCACCAGCAGCGCGACGCAGAACGCCGAGGTGAGGGCCACCCGGACGCTGCCGAGCAGCGCCGCGAGCCCCACGACGACCGCGCCCACCAGCCACCACGGCGAATCCGTCAGGAATGCCTGGAACGGGTTGAGCAGCGCGACGGTGGTGATCTCCTTGACGCCCCCGGTGATCCCCGAGATGTCGCTCTGGGCCCAGTTGGTGACAGCGGTGGCCGCCCGGGACAGGTAGCTGCCGATTTCGACGCCGGCCGGGAACTCCGCCGCCCACACGAATGTGTAGGACACGTACGCGAAGACCAGGGCGAGCACGCCGAACCCGACCAGGAGCGGCCGGCGCAGACGCTGAGCAGTACCGCCCGCGTCTCGGCGGCCCTCGTCGACCCGCGCGCTGGCCGCCGTGGTGACCCGGTCCAGCACGATGGCCAGGACCACGATCGCCAACCCCGCGTTGAACGCGGTACCGACGTCGAGGGTCTGCAGCGCCTTGATGACCGTCTTGCCGAGGCCGGGGGCGTCGATGAGGGCCGCGATGGTCACCATCGACAGTGCCGCCATGATCGTCTGATTGACGCCCAGCACGATGGTGCGTTTGGACAGCGGCAGCAGCACCTTCGTCAGCCTCTGCAGCCGGGTGGCCCCGAGCGAGTCGGTGGCCTCGATCGCAGACTCGGGAACCGACCGGATGCCGTGCGCGGTGATGCGGATCGTCGGCGGCATGGCGTAGATCAGCGTCGCGATCGTCGCGGAGGCCGGCCCGATGGAGAACAGCAGGACGAGCGGAGCCAGGTAGACGAAGGTGGGCATCGTCTGCATGAAGTCCAGCAACGGTGTGACCAGCCGGTGGAACCGGTCCGACAGCCCGGCCCAGATACCCAACGGGATGCCGAAGAGCAGCGAGATGAGGACCGCGGCCAGCGTGAGTGCCAGCGTGTCCATGCTCTCCTGCCACAGGCCCTGCAGGCCGAACAGCACGAACCCGCCCGCGGCGAGCAGCGCGACCTTCCAGTTGCCGAACGCCCACGCGGCGTACGCGACGAGCGCGACGACGCCCAGCCAACCCAGGACCGGAACGGGACGCCCGTACGACGGCTGGGCGATCAGGTCCCGGATGAAGATGGCCAGGGCGTCGATGACCGCGCGGATCTCATTGAAGAAGTACAGGAAGACCGGACTGCTGTTGCGGTTGGCGCCCACCGAGTCGTTGACGTCGTTGAGCCACCGGTGCAGCGGCGTCAGCGAGGCGGGGGACAGGTGCAGCGTGTCGCGTCCGCGCAGCAGTAACCACACGACGACCCAGAGCGCGAGGGTGCCGGCCACCGCGAGTGGCCGGTTGAGGCGCCGTCGCCGGGCGGCCCGTGGTGGCGCGACGGCGGTGGTGGTCGTGGCGGCCATCAGGCACCGGCTTCCGTACCGGCAACGACGGCAAGGATCTCCTCGTCGCCGACGATGCCGAGCAGTTGCCCGTCCTTGACGACCTTCACCGGCTTCTCGGCGGCCAGCACCGCGCGGGTGGCGTCGCGCACGATGACGTCCGGGCCCAACTCCGGGCCGTCGAGCACGTCGTCCGGCCGCGGTTGACGCATGATCCACCGCAGCGTGAGGACGTGGGAGCGGGGCACGTCGCGGACGAAGTCGCGCACGTAGTCGTCGGCCGGTGCGCCGACGAGTTCGTCGCCCGTACCGGTCTGCACCATCCGGCCGTCCCGCATGATCAGGATCCGGTCGCCCAGCTTGAGCGCCTCGGAAAGATCGTGGGTGATGAAGACCATGGTCTTGCCGACCTCGCGGTGCAGCCGGATGACCTCGTTCTGCATGTCGCGGCGGATCAGCGGGTCCAGGGCGGAGAAGGGCTCGTCGAAGAACAGCACGTCCGGGTCTCCGGCCAGTGCCCTCGCCAGGCCCACCCGCTGCTGCATTCCACCCGAGAGCTGGTCTGGATAGGAGTTCTCGTAGCCGCCCAGGCCGACGAGTTCGATGACCTCCATCGCACGGCGGTTCCGCTCGGCTCGGCCGGTGCCGCGAATCTCCAACCCGTAGGCGACGTTGTCGACGACCTTGCGGTAGGGGAGCAGGCCGAAGTGCTGGAAGACCATCGAGAACTTCCGCCGGCGCAGCTCGCGCAGCCGCTTCTTGTCGGCGTGCAGGATGTCCTCGCCCTCGAACACCACCGAGCCCGTCGTCGGCTCCACCAGCCGGGTCAGGCACCGTACGAGCGTGGACTTGCCCGACCCGGACAACCCCATCACCACGAACACCTCACCGGGCGCCACGTCGAACGCGACGTCACGGACCGCGGCCGTGCAGTGGACGCGGTCCATCAACTCGCGCCGCGACAGCGCGGCGAGTTCCTCGGAGCCCGGCACCTGGGCGGCGTTCGGTCCGAACACCTTCCACAGGTCGCGGACCGAGATCACCGGTGAGCGACCGTCGGCTGCCTGCTGTTGCGGCGCCGCCGCCGTTTCCGTACTCATGACGCCTCTTCTCTGGGGCGACGGTCGCATCCGGCGCCGCTTTAGCCGCGGAACCAGTGCTGCGGACGGGGATTGATGTTCTGCCAGATGTGCTTGGTCTCGCGGTACTCGGAAAGCCCGGTCGGGCCCAGCTCGCGGCCGATCCCGGACTGCTTGAAACCGCCCCACTCCGCCTGCGGCACGTACGGGTGGTAGTCGTTGATCCATACGGTGCCGTGCCGCATCCGCTGCGCGACCCGCTGCGCCTTGCCGGCGTCCTGGGTCCACACGGCCCCGGCGAGGCCGTAGTCGGTGTCGTTGCCGATGCGCACCGCGTCATCCTCGTCGATGAACGTCTCGATCGTGAGGACGGGGCCGAAGGACTCCTCGCGTACCACGGTCATTGCGGCGTGGCACTCGTCGAGCACCGTTGGCGGGTAGTAGAAACCGTCGGCGAGGGCCGGGTCGTCGGGGCGGCGGCCACCGCAGCGGAGCACGGCGCCCTCCGCGATGCCGGCCGCGACGTAGGCCTCCACTTTGGACCGATGCGCCTCGGAGATCAGCGGGCCGGTCTCCGCGTCGGCGTCGAACGGACCACCGAGCCGGATGCGGCCGGCACGGGCGACGAGCGCGTCGACGAAGGCGTCGTGCAGCGACGCCTCGACGACCAGGCGGGCGCCGGCCGAGCAGACCTGTCCGGAGTGGAGGAAGACCGCGGTGAGTGCGAAGTCGACGGCGGTGTTGAAATCGGCGTCGGCGAAGACGATGTTCGGGTTCTTCCCGCCCAACTCGAGCGCGACGCGCTTCACGGTCGCCGCGGCGGCCGCCATGATGCCACGGCCGGTGTTCAGGCCACCGGTGAACGAGACCAGGTCGACGTCCGGGTGCTCGGCGAGCGGCGCGCCGACCTCGGCGCCGGCGCCCAGTACGAGGTTGGCGGTCCCGGCCGGCAGCCCTGCCTCTTCGAGCAACCGCATCAGCAGGATCGCCGTCGAAGGGGTCAGCTCGCTGGGCTTGAGTACGAAGGTGTTGCCGGCGACGAGCGCCGGAGCGACCTTCCAGGAGGTCTGCAGCAGCGGGTAGTTCCACGGGGTGATGAGCCCGCAGACCCCGACCGGCTCGTGCACCACCCGGCTGATCGCGTCGTCGCGTCCGGTGTCGATGACGCGGCCGCTGTCGGTGCCCGCGATGCCGCCGTAGTACCGGAAGCAGGCGGCGACGTCGTCGATGTCGTATTCGCTCTCCACCAGCCGCTTGCCGGTGTCGAGTGACTCCGCTCGGGCGAGTTCGGACTTGTCGCGCACGATCAGGTCCGCGACGCGGAGCAGCAGTGCGCCGCGCTCGCGCTCGGGCGTCGTCGGCCACGGTCCCTGGTCGAACGCGCGGCGCGCCGCGTCGATGGCGCCGAGGGTGTCCTGGCGCGTGCCTTCGGCGACGGTCGCGACCAGGCTGCCGTCAGCGGGGCAGCGGATCTCGCGGTGGCCGCCAGCTACCGGCTCGCGCCACTCTCCTCCGACGAACAGTTCTTTCACGAACGGCCCTGTTTCACGAACGGCTCCAAGTTGCGGATTGCGCACTGACCTGCTTAGTGAGAAACACCACCCTCTCCCGGAGGGGGAGTGGCGTCAAGAGTTTGCCGGTTCCATTTCGGCCGCTCATCAGCCGCCCTGGTGGCGGTAGAAGTTCACGGATGCGGGCGGCAACGGCGTATTTCCCAAAATCAAATCGGCTGACTTCTCCGCCACCATCATCACGGGCGCATAGATGTTGCCGTTGGTGACATAAGGCATCACCGACGCGTCCACCACCCGAAGTCCCTCCAGGCCGTGGACACCCATGCTGGTCGGGTCGACAACGGACATCTGGTC
>JAOPWA010000061.1 GCA_025965915.1 Dactylosporangium sp.
CGGGCGAGCGCCCGTCGATGCTTCGCGATGGCGTCGGACAGTTGGGTGATCACAAGCGCGGACATGAGGACCGTCACAACCGCGATGACCATGCCGTCGCGCGGCCGACCCATCATCGACTCGAAAAGCAGCAGCGCGGCCGGAACCGTCAGGGACAGTCCGAGCAGCATGCTCCACCGGCGGCGCGCCCTGACGGCGTCGGCGTCCACCGGCATCGTGAGGTGCGCCATCGACGGTTGCAGAGCGGCCGCGCCCAAGCTCACGTAGAACAGCAGGTATCCGAGCTCGTCGGGGCCTCCCGACTGCCATCCACCGCTGAGATCCGCGAACGCGTACGCGAGGTCGGACGCCACCAGGGCCCAGGCACCGAAGGCGAGCAGGACCACCACCGAGGTCCGGCGGGCCGCCACGGCCAGCCGCACCGAGGTGACCAGCATCAACAGGTCACCGAGCACGTATGCCAACAGCGTCGACTTGTCGACGTTGTTGGCGTACGTGTGCAGGCCCGGACTCAGGACCAGGACCCATGAGAGGAGCGCGGTCGCGCAGGTGAATGTCAGCAGGTCGAGCAGGCGGGTGCGGTCGCGAAGCACCACGCTGGTCCGCGTCAACTGGATGAAGCCAGCGCTGACCAGCGGAAAGATGGCCAGATAGCACGCGTCGACGATGGCTGGCGAGGTATCACCGGACCGGTGGGCGGCCACGGCGAAGATCGTGTCGCCGGCCGCCATGGCGAGGACCCCGGCCGCCAGCAACCACCACGGGCCCCGTCGGCAGGGGGCGTACAGGCGGGTACCGAGCAGGATCGCGCCGGCGCTGATCGCACCGATCGCCGACCAGGTGAGAGCGGCCCAGGCCGGGGCTGCGAAGACACTGACGCCGAGGGCAGCCATCAGCGTCATGTACCCGGCAGTGATCCGCGTGGACACCGGCTCCCTTTGTCGGTCATCGTGTATCCGACCCAGCCCGCACTTATCATTCGGTCTATCAACTGAGCGGTTGTCCGGTCTATCAGCCGGACGGCCGGCTGCGCATCAGCCGGTTGGCCCATCACGTTGCCGGTTGGCCCATCACGTTGTCCGGACAAACGCGAGGATCCGCTTCCAGGCGTCGGCCTGCGCCCCGGCGAACTCGCGCATCTCCATCTCGAAGAAACCGTGCGGTGCGCCGGGGTACATCACGATGTCGTGCCGGACTCCCGCCGCTGTCAGCGCCTGGTCGAAGGCGTCAACCGCGGATGCGGGGATGCCCTCGTCGGCGCCGCCGAACAGCCCGAGGATCGGCGCCGCCAACTCCGCGGCGAACTGCGTCGGGCCGGGCGCCCCGTTGAGGATGCCGGGAGCGCCGTACAGCCCGGTGACGCCGGCCAGCCCGAAGCGCGGCGCGGCGGTCTGGAACGCGAACCGGCCGCCCAGGCAGAACCCGAGCGACAGCACGGTACGGCAGTCGCCTCCGTCGGCCCCGCGAAGATGGTCGATGGCGGTGTCGAAGTCCGCGTACAGACCGTCCCTGGTGAGGGCGGCCAGGTGCGGCATCAGGTTGTCCAGCTGCCCGAAGTCGGGGCCACGGTCGCGAGAGCCGGTACCCGCGGTGCGTCCGAAGTAGTCGATGGCCAGCGCGGCGTGGCCCTGTTCGGCGAGCCGGAGGGTCAGGTGCTCGTAGAAGCCGGAAAGGCCGCGGTTATCGGGCAGTACGAGCACGCCGGTCCCGGCTGCCTCATCCGGGCGGGCCAGGTATGCGTCGAACCGGGCGCCATCGGTTGAGGTCAGAATCAGGGGCGCGCCGCTGGCCCCGGTGACGGGCTCGCCATAGATAGGCGGAACGGCGTCTGCGTCGTAGCACACGAGCGGATCCTCTCGGAGGACGGAATGACCGCTCGCAATGCTAGAAATGATATCCGACAATATAGCATGAATAGGAATCCAAATCCAGAGCAGCACGTCCCGAAGGGACTCCGCCGTTCGTACCTTTCCCGACCGTTACCACGATCCCGGGTGTGACGATCTTGACGTGAGGAACTGCGACGCGGCCGGGCGGGTGGCGCGACAACCAGGCCCAGTTACCTGCACAATGCACCCCGAAGCCCACCAAGAAGGCGGACCAAGATCGTGATGACGTCTGTGAACCAGCGGATCGCCGAGGAGCTCGGCGTTCGTGAGCGGCAGGTGAAGGCCGCCGTCGACCTGCTCGACGGCGGGGCCACCGTGCCCTTCATCGCCCGCTACCGCAAGGAAGCCACCGAGATGCTCGACGACGCGCAACTGCGCACGCTCGAGGAGCGGCTGCGCTACCTGCGCGAGATGGAGGAACGGCGCGCCGCGATCCTCGAGTCGATCCGCAGCCAGGGCAAGCTCGACGACGCGCTCGAAACGCAGATCATGGCGGCCGACTCCAAGGCCCGGCTCGAGGACATCTACCTGCCCTACAAACCCAAGCGCCGCACCAAAGCGCAGATCGCCCGCGAGGCCGGTCTGGAGCCCCTGGCCGACCAACTGCTCGCCGACCCGACGCTCGACCCACAGGCGGTCGCCGCCGCGTTCGTCGACGCCGACAAGGGGGTTGCCGACGCCGCGGCGGCGCTGGACGGGGCGCGCTCCATCCTGGTCGAGCGCTTCGGCGAGGACGCCGACCTGATCGGCACGCTGCGCGAACAGATGTGGTCACAGGGCCGTCTGGTGGCCCGGGTACGCGACGGCAAGCAGGACGCCGGCGCGAAGTTCTCCGACTACTTCGACTTCGCCGAGCCGTTCACCAAGCTGCCCTCGCACCGGATCCTGGCGATGTTCCGGGGCGAGAAGGAGGACGTCCTCGACGTCGTCCTGGAGCCCGAGGAGACGACCGACCAGGCGCCGGTCGGGCCGAGCGGGTATGAGGTGAAGATCGCCCAGCGCTTCGACATCGGTGACCACGGCCGCCCGGCCGACCGTTGGCTGCTGGACACGGTGCGCTGGGCCTGGCGCACCCGGATCCAGGTGCACCTGGGCATCGACCTGCGTGGGCGGCTGTGGCAGGCGGCCGAGGAGGAGGCCGTACGCGTGTTCGCGGCCAACCTCCGTGACCTGCTGCTCGCCGCACCGGCCGGTACCCGCCCGACCATGGGTCTCGACCCGGGCCTGCGCACGGGGGTGAAG
>JAOPWA010000630.1 GCA_025965915.1 Dactylosporangium sp.
GCGCGATCAAGGCGCTGTGGGACACGCTGCTGCCGTTCTCCGACTACGCGTTCAACAAGGCCCACTCGGCCGCCTACGGCCTGGTCTCCTACTGGACGGCCTACCTGAAGGCCAACTACCCGGCCGAGTACATGAGCGCCCTGCTCACCAGCGTCGGCGACGACAAGGACAAGTCGGCCGTCTACCTCGCCGAGTGCCGGCGGATGGGCATCAAGGTGCTTCCGCCCGACGTCAACGAGTCGCAGGGACGGTTCGCGGCGGTCGGTGGGGACATCCGGTTCGGCCTGGGCGCGGTGCGCAACGTGGGCACCAACGTGGTCGAGGCGATCATCCGCTGCCGCAAGGAGAAGCGCCGCTACAGCGACTTCTACGACTTCCTGCGCAAGGTCGACGCGGTGGCCTGCAACAAGAAGACGATCGAATCGCTGATCAAGGCCGGCGCCTTCGACTCGATGGGGCACACCCGCAAGGGCCTGCTGTCGGTGCACGCCGACGCGATCGACTCGTTCCTCGACGTCAAGCGCAATGAGGCGGTCGGCCAGTTCGACCTGTTCGGCGCGATGCTCGCCGACGACGAGGCCGACGACCCCGGCCTGGTGGTAACGCCGCCGATCCCCACGACCGAGTGGGACAAGGCCGACCGGCTGGCCTTCGAGCGGGAGATGCTCGGCCTGTACGTCTCGGACCACCCGCTGTTCGGCATCGAACACGTGCTCGCCAGGGCGGCCGAGCGGCAGATCGGGACCCTGTCGGAGGAGGGGGCGGTGTCCGACGGCACTGTCGTCACGCTCGCGGGCATCCTCGGCGGCGTACAGCGGCGGATCACCAGGCAGGGTCGGGCCTGGGCCTCGGCGACGATCGAGGACCTGACCGGCGCGGTAGAGGTGCTGTTCTTCCCCAACACGTACGAGTTGGTTGGCCGGTACCTCGCCGAGGACGCGATCGTGGTGGTCAAGGGTCGGGTGGACCGTCGGGACGACCAGCCCCGGCTGGTGGCGATGGACATGTCGCTGCCCGACCTCACCGTGCCCGACCTCACCGTGCCCGACGACGTGAAGCCGGTGGTGCTGGCGCTGCCGCCCTCGCGGTGCACGCCACCACTGGTGGAACGGCTCAAAGAGGTGCTGACCCATCACCCCGGCCCGGCCGAGGTGCACCTCAAGTTGGTCGACGGCACCAGGACGACGATTCTGCGGCTGGGGCCGGCGCGGGTCGACCCGACCCCGGCCCTGATAGGTGACCTCGAGGCGCTCCTGGGCCCCGGTTCGCTGGCCAGCTGACCGGTTGCTGGGCGGTGCCGGTCGGGTGCTGGGTGGGCGGTGCCGGTCGGGCGTGGCAGGATCGCCGCTGTGACGACCGCCGCCATCGCCCCGGACCCGATACCCCACTCGGCGCCCGCGCCCGACCATGACCGGGGCCTGCGGCGCGAGTCATTGATCGCGTTCGCGGTCGCGGTGGGGCTCGCCGCCCTGGGGCTGCCGCTCGGCCTGCTGTGGCGGGCGGTCACGCCCAAGGTCGAGTTCGTGATGACCGAGGCCGGGGCGACGACCACGCAGGCGGAGCCGGAGGGCTTCGTCGCCGGCGACGGCTGGTACGTGCTGATCACCTTCGCGGTCGGTCTGCTCGCCGCGATCGTGGTGTGGGCGCTGCTGCGCCGCCGCCGCGGGCCTTTGATGCTGCTGGGGCTGGTCGCAGGCTGCATCGCGGGTGGAGCGCTGACCGCGTGGCTGGGACACCAGATCGGGTACGCCCACTACCGGCAGTTGCTCGTCCACGCCCCGGTCGGCGCGCATTTCCTGCGTCCACCGGCCGTACGGTCGGGCAGTGTCGGCCTCTGGTTCGGGTTCCTGCCCCGGGTGCAGGGGGCCGTCCTGGTGCAGGCGGTGGCGGCCGCGATGGCCTACCTGATGCTGGCGGCCTTCCACGTCGAGCCCGACCTGCGCCAACCCGTCGACGGGCCCGACCTGCGCCAACCGCTCGAGCCGACTGGGACCACCGGTCCGGCGGGGCCGGGGGAAGCGGTCAGTTGGGAGCCGACGGGGTCGACAGTTCCGCCAGAGTCGCCGGCACCGCCCGGATCTGATCCAGCAGCGCCACCTCGCGACTGAGCAGGGTGCGTTCGGCCCGCAGGCGGCTGGCGGTGTCGGGCAGGGCGAGCAGGTGCTGCCGGTCGTCGAGGGTCAACGAGGCGGTGGCCGCGACCAGGTGGGACAGGACGTTCGGGTCGTCGGGCAGTTGTTCGCCGGTGGGCGTGGACTCCCCACGCAGCATCCGAAGGTAGCGCTGGAACACCGCGAGGACGCCCGGCGTGAGCGCGTCGGCCATGCCCGGTTCGCCCGGTGCTTCGTCCAGCCACTCCACCTGTGCGTTGAGGTACGGGGCGGCCGTGGGGTCCACGTCGACGATGCGGAACCGGCGCCGACCGACGGTCACGATGTCGAAGCGACCGTCGGGATGCTCGGTGACCTGTCGCAGTTGGGCACTGCACCCCACGTCGTACAGGCTCAGCGAGGTGCTCGTGGTCAGCCCGACGGCTGGTTCGCCACCGGGAGTGGCATGCTCGACCTCCCAGCCGCTGCGGATGGCGACCACCCCGAACTCGCGCGCCTCGTCGGCGGGCAGGGCAACCAGGTTGCGTATCAGCTCCCGGTAGCGGTCCTCGAAGACGTGCAGAGGCAGCACCAGGCCCGGGAACAGGACGGTGCCGAGGGGGAACAGCGGTAGCGCTGCGGTCACGCCGCTGAGCGTATCCGACGGAAAGTTGGGTAACGCGCCCCTTACTGAGGGGCGGGTCCGGCAGTGCCGCGTGGGTCTCACCCGTTGGGTGGAGCGCGTCCGTTTCGTGAGAGCCGCTTAGACTTCCAGGTGTGCTGACCCGGATCGACCTGCGCGGCTCCACTGCCGACCCGCGCCGCCTGCTGCCCCGTGCCTCCCTCGACGTCGCCGCCGCCATGGAGCTGGTGCGCCCGGTTGTCGAGGCGGTCCGCGAGCATGGTGCCCGGGCGGTCATGGACGCCACGCAGCGTTTCGACGGCGTACGCGTGGACTCTCTGCGGGTGCCCGTAGCGGAGATCACGGCGGCCGTCGACGCCCTCGATCCGGCGCTGCGTGCCGCCCTGCTCGAGGCGATCGCGCGGGCCCGCAAGGTCCACGCCGACCAGCGCCGCCAGGACGTCACCACCCAGGTCGTGCCCGGCGGCACGGTCACCCAGCGCTGGCGGCCGGTGCGGCGCGTCGGCCTGTACGTGCCGGGTGGCCTGGCCGTGTACCCGTCCAGCGTGGTCATGAATGTCGTGCCGGCGCAGGTCGCCGGGGTGGCTTCGCTCGCCATCGCCAGCCCGCCGCAGCGCGAGACCGGCCGACCGCACCCGCTCGTCCTGGCCGCCTGCGGCCTGCTCGGCGTCGACGAGGTGTACGGGGTGGGTGGCGCCCAGGCCATCGCCATGTTTGGCTACGGCACGGCGGGCGCTCACGCGCCCGCGGGTGGAGACCGCGGGCCTATCGAGCCGGGTCAAGGTGACTGCGAGCCTGTTGATCTTGTGACCGGTCCGGGCAACATCTGGGTGACCGCCGCCAAGCGGCTGCTGCGCGGCGTCGTCGGTATCGACGCCGAAGCGGGGCCCACGGAGATCGCGGTTCTCGCGGACGACACCGCCGATCCCCGCCACGTCGCCGCCGACCTGATCAGCCAGGCCGAGCACGACCCCCTTGCCGCGAGCGTCCTGGTGACACCTTCTGAATCTCTGCTCGAACTGGTCGAGGCGGAGTTGACGCGACAGGTCACCGCCACCAAGCACACCGAGCGGGTCACCGCGGCCCTCACCGGCGAGCAGTCGGCCGTCGTCCTCGTCGACGACCTCGACCAGGGGCTGCGGGTGGTCGACGCGTACGGCGCCGAGCACCTGGAGATCCAGACCGAGCACGCGCGCGCCGTCGCCGAGCGGGTCGACAGCGCCGGGGCGATCTTCGTCGGCCCGTGGTCGCCGGTGTCACTGGGCGACTACTGCGCCGGCTCCAACCACGTCCTGCCCACCGGCGGGTGCGCCCGCCACTCGTCGGGACTGTCGGTGCAGACGTTCCTGCGTGGCGTGCAGCTCATCGAGTACACGGAGACAGCGCTCCGCGACGTGGCCGGCCACGTGGTGACGCTGGCTGAGGCGGAAGACCTGCCGGCGCACGGCCAGGCCGTGAGCGCGAGGTTCCCGCAGTGACCGAGCGGAGCGAGCGAACGCAAGGGAACAGTGTGATCGAGTTGAACGACCTTCCGCTGCGCGACGAGCTGCGGGGGCTGCGGCCCTACGGGGCGCCGCAGCTGGACGTGCCGGTGCGCCTGAACACCAACGAGAACTCCTACCCGGTACCCGACGAGGTCGTCGACGCCGTCGCCAAGGCGGTACAGGCCGAGCTGCGTGACCTCAACCGGTACCCGGACCGCGACGCGGTCGCGCTGCGCACCGACCTCGCCGCCTACCTCGGGTACGGTTTGACCGCCGCGAACACCTGGGCCGCCAACGGCTCCAACGAGATCCTGCAGCAGCTGCTACAGGTCTTCGCCGGACCCGGCCGCACGGCGCTGGGATTCACGCCGGCGTACTCGATGCATCCGTTGATCTCGGTCGGCACCGGCACCCGTTGGGTGGACGGCCGCCGCGCCGAGGACTTCTCGCTGGGCATCGACCACGCCGTGGCGCAGGTCCGCGAGCACAGCCCGGACGTGGTGTTCCTCTGCTCGCCGAACAACCCGACGGGCACCGCGATGCCGCTGGACGTGGTCGAGGCGGTTGC
>JAOPWA010000136.1 GCA_025965915.1 Dactylosporangium sp.
GGTCGAACAGCTTCTGCATCATGGCGGTACGGGCGCTCGGGGTCAGCGCCCCGCTGCTGTTCATCAGCCAGGCGGCGGTGTCGGTCAGCGAGGCGCCGGCGCCGACGAACTTCTGGTAGGTCACGTTCTCGTCGACGGTGATGGTCTGCGCGCCGGCCGCGCTGCTGGAGGCGAACGACACCGGGCTCTGCTGCGCGAGCCCCCGGGTGACGTTGCGGCCTCCGCCGTCGTTGGTCGTGGTCAACCAGACGTTGACGGTTTCGGCGGCGGCGTTGGCGGCGGGCTTGGGCACCAGGACCAGTGCCGCGGCGGCCAGCACGGCGACCGCGCCGGCGGCGAGCGGGACCAGGCGGCGGACCCTGCTCCAGCCACGGGGAACTCCGAGTAGGGGCATCGCGAGTCCTTTCAGTAGACGCGGCCATTTCAACAGACGCCGCCTTCAACAGACGCCGCCTTCAACAGACGCCGCCCTCCAACAGACGTCGCCCTTCGCGGACGGGGGCGGGCGCATGACGGAGAAAACACCTCGCATCGATGCCTGTCAAGACCGACCACCGCATAGTCGATCACTGCCAGCCACAAAGGTACTGCTCAGATGCTTTGTTCAAACCTTCGTAGAAAAACCTGACGGATGCCGTCGTCTGCCGGCCAGCGCCGCGCTGGAAGAATCGGTGTGATGTCCGATGTCCCGGCGACCTTCACCCAGGTCCACCTCACGACCGTGCCGTTCCTGCCCGAGATCCGGCTGTACCAGGCCGACGAGCCGGTCGGCCTGTGGGAGTTGATCGGAGGTGGGTACAGCAGCGACCGGCCGCCACCGTTCTGGGCCTTCGCCTGGCCCGGCGGCCAGGGTCTGGCACGCTACGTACTCGACCACCCCGACACGGTGAACGGGCGCCGGGTACTCGATCTCGCCTCCGGCAGCGGCCTCGTCGCGATCGCCGCCGCCATGGCCGGCGCGGCGGCGACCCGGGCCGTCGACGTCGACGCCGACGCGGTCCGGGCGATCGGGCTCAACGCCGACGCCAACGGGGTCGCCGTGGAGGCCGTGTGGGGTGACATTCTCGACGGCGCACCTCTTGACGGTGCTGCCGGTGACGCCGAGGTGGTACTGGTCGGAGACGCCTTCTACAGCAAGGCAATGGCCGACCGGGTACTCGCGTATCTGCGGCGTGCCGCGCGGAACGGGGCACGGGTGCTCGTCGGCGATCCGGACCGGGCATTCCTGCCGCACCGGCTCTTCCGCATGCTGCACGCGTACGACGTACCGACCCGACCGTCACTGGAGGACGTGCGGGTCAAGCACACGGCGATCTGGGAACTGTCCGGGCGGCCCGACCAGTAGTCGCCGGCGGGGCCGGATTTGATGTGAGCCCTGCGGAACGCCGGGTATCAGCGAGCATGGCCATATCGCCGATGACCGGGAGGACCGCCATGTCGCTGCCCGTCAAGCCCTGGCACATTCCGCCCCGCCTGGCTACGGGCGTGCTCATCCTCAACTCTGGCCTGTCCAAACGCAACGCCGACGAGGCGACCGCGGCGATGGTGCATGGCATGGCAGCCGGGACCTACCCCTTCCTGCGCAGGATCCCGCCGGGTCAGTTCGTGCGACTGCTGTCCGCCTCGGAGATAGCACTCGGCGCCGCGCTACTACTTCCCGTCGTACCCACGGCGCTCGCCGGCGCCGGGCTGACCGCGTTCGCCGCCGGCCTGGTCGGCCTGTACCTGCGCACCCCCGGCATGCGCGAGGAGGGCAGCCTCCGCCCGACCCAGCAGGGAACCGCCCTCGCCAAGGACGTGTGGATGCTGGGCATCGGCTTGGGCTTCGTCATCGAGGGCCTCACCAGAGACGACCACCGGCCGAGTGACGAACCGGAGTAACCAGGAGGTCGCCGGCGGCCCGCAATCGGCGTCCGCCGGTCCGCGGTCGGGCGGCGGCGCGGTGGAGACCGGTCATGTCCGCGATGGCGACATTGATGGTGACGGCGACCGGGACACGACCGAGACTGTGCAGGTCAGACTTTGGACGGCGGTGGGTGCGGGGCCGCTACCGACGAAGCCGAACGTGGTGGAATCCGCCGCTGGGGGCGAGCCGTTCCAGCCTTCGCTCTCCACCCTCACCGCCGTCTTGGTCTGCGCGTAACGGCCGTTCCACAGCTGCATGACCGTCTGGTCGCTGGGGAACGTCCAGGTCACCGTCCACCCACTGATGGCCGCCGAGCCGTTGCTGCGTACCGTCACGTTGGCCTGGAACCCGGTGGGCCAGGCACTGGCGACCGCGAAAGACGCACTGCAACCCAGCGGTCGACTCGGCGACGGTGCCGGCGAACGCGCGGCGGTAGGCACGGCTCCGCCGGCACCCCGCTGCCCGGCCCCGTTCGCGTGCAGCCGTTGCGCCATGAAGATCGCCAGGGTCGCGACGATCATCGCGGCAACCGCCCACCCCGCCGCGCGGAGGTCCCCGCCCCCCCGCCGCCCCGCACGCCCTATGGGAGCTTCGTCTGCTGGAGATCTGTCTGCCGGACCATTCACCTCGATCCACACCTTTCGATGTTGACCCACACCCTCGCCGCGACTCGGCATGCCTCTACCTGTCTGTGGCCGCGCCAAACCTGCGCCCGCCGTCGCGGCTCCCGATCGTGTCGCCAAGCGCCGAATCACCCAGGCAGGGTGATGCAAGCGGTCGGAAGCCAATGCGACTCTTCGCCAGTGGACGCGAACGCGACCTTTGACTCCTGCCCGAATCGTTGGGAGAAACCGGCTGCCCACCGCAGCCGGCTGATCCCGCATCGCGGCAGGCATGAATAGGCTGCTGACAACTCTCGGTCGGCTGCCAGTTGCCACCGCGCGGTCGCTGACCGTGCCAGGCCGCAGCCGGATGTCGAGACGTACGTGGGTGGGCAACGGTCGTGCCCACATCGAGGTGCGCGGTCTCCGCCGCCCCGGTAACGAGTTCGTCGCCGGGCGTCTGGAGGAGCGGCTACGGCGCATCCAGGGGGTCCACTGGGCGGAGGTCAACGCCGTCCTGGGCCGTGTGGTGGTCGCCTTCGACGGCGACCAGGTCGACCTCGGCGACCTGGTCGACGCGGTCGAGGACGTGGAGGAAGCGCACGATCTGCACACCGAACCATTTCCGAAGAATCGCCCCGACCACCCCGGCGACGACGAGCCGCTGCACCTGCAACTGATCGCCCTGAGCGGTGACGCGCTCGGACTCGTGCTGGCAGGCATGCGGCCCGCACTGCGCCGGTACACCCGCACGGTGCCATCCGACCTGCTCTCCGTCCTCGCCCTGATCGAGTCCATACCCCGGCTGCGACACGAACTGAACGAGCGGTTCGGCCACGCCGCCACCGACCTCACGCTCGCCCTGACGCACGCGATCGCTCAGGGCCTGGCGCCGGGGCCGCCGGTCGGCCTGCTGACCGACGCGGCATACCGGGCGATGCTCATCTCCGAGGTCACCGCCCGCCGGGCAGTCTGGCAACGCAGGGAACCGGAGCTTCAGGCCCGCCCGGATGGCGAGGGGATGGAGCCGGTACACGTGCCGCCACGGCCTGTTCCATTTCCGTCGGGCTCGATCGAGCGCTACGCCGACCGGGCCTCCTTCGTAGCGCTGGCCGGGGCGGCCGGGGCGGTGGCTCTGACCAGAAGCCGTCACTCCGCGCGGACCGTACTGACCATCGCCACTCCCAGGGCGGCACGGCTGAGCCGGGAGGTGTTTGCCGCACGGCTGGGGCGCGCGCTCTCTGCCCGCGGCGTCGTACCGCTCGACGCCACCGCCCTGCGCCGCCTGGACAGGATCGACACCGTCATCATCGACTCCCGGGTCCTCACCACCGGCCGCTTCGCCCTCGGGGAACTGCGCGGCGTGGATAGCGACCTGTCGCCCGAGGAGGAGAGCAGCCTGCGCACCCGGGCGGGATCGCTGATGGACCCGTGCGAGCCGGGAAAGAGACGCAGTAAGGGTGGATGGACCCTCGGGCCGCTGAGCAAGGTCGCGCCCGGCGGCCAGCGGGCTGTGCGCGCGGCGGCGGAGCGACTGCGTACCCCGGGCGGCGTCACGCTCGGACTCCTGCACGGTCAGAAGCTGGTCGCGGTTCTCGTCGCCGTACCCGAACTGAGCCCGAACGCGGCCGACCTGGTGACGTCGGCCCGAGCGGTGGGCAACCTCGTCGTGGCCGGGGTGGGCAGCGGGCTGGGCGAGACGTTCTCCGCGGACGCGGTGGTACCCACGGGCACCCACCTGGCCGGGGAGATCCGCAAGCTGCAGGAGCAGGGCCGGGCGGTCGCGTTGGTAGCCGGTGAAGGTGCCGCCGCCCTGAAAGCCTCCGACTGTGGCATCGGTGTCCTCTCCGAGACCGGCCCGGTGCCGTGGACGGCGGACCTGCTCTGCGGACCCGGCCTCCAGCAGGCCCGCCGGATCCTGGACTCCGTGTCGGCGGCGCGGACCGTTTCCCGTCGAGGCGTCCTCATCGCGCTGTACGGTTCGGTCGCCGCGTCGCTCCTGGCGCTGTCCGGACCCGGCGCCGGACAGTTCGGGCGGGCGCGGATCGCGGTCAACGCCTCCGTGGCGGTGGGAATGGCGATGGGTGCCTTGACGGCCCGGTCGGTGGACGAACGGCCCGATCCGATCCCGACCGACGACACGCAGTGGCACGCCCTGGACATGGAGACGGCGCTGCGCCGACTCGACAGTTCGCCCGCCGGGCTGACCGAGGAGGAAGCCAGCGCCCGACTCGCGGAGCAGCCGACTCTGAACGGGCATCGTGAGGACGGCTTCGTCCGCACGACGCTCGACGAACTGGCGAATCCGCTGACCCCCTTGCTCGCAACCGGAGCGGCGATGTCCGCGGCCACCGGCGCGATCACCGACGCCGCGCTCATCGGCTCCGTGATGGGAGCCAACGCGCTGCTCGGTGCCGCCCAAAGGGTCACTGCGGACCGCGCGCTGCGCCGCCTCGTCCGTGACACCTCGGTCCAGGCCAGGGTCCGGCGCGGCGGGTCGGAGGTGGAGGCGAGCGCGGACAAGATCGTGCCGGGCGACGTGATCTCCCTGCGCGCCGGTGACGCGGTGCCCGCCGACTGTCGCATCATGCGAGCGGCCAACCTGGAGGTCGACGAGTCCACTCTTACCGGAGAGTCGCAACTGGTGACCAAGACGGCGACGCCGACGGCCGCCGCCAGCGTGGCCGAGCGACGCAGCATGTTGTACGAGGGCACCATCGTGGCCGCGGGACAGGCCACGTGCGTGGTGGTGGCGACCGGCCCGCTCAGCGAACTGGGCCGCAGCGGCCGGGCCGCCGAGGAGGGCCCACCAGAGCGCGGAGTGCAGGCGCGGCTGATGCGCCTGACCGGCGCGAGCATTCCCATCGCCCTCGGCTCGGGGGCGGCGCTGGTCGTGGGAGGCCTGCTGCGCGGGCGCCCGCTGGCCTCCACGCTCGGCACCGCGGTCAGCCTCGCCGTCGCCGCCGTACCCGAAGGACTGCCCCTGGTCGCGACGATCGGTCAGATCGCCGCCGCACGGCGGCTGTCGCAGCGCGGGGCACTCGTGCGGAACCCGTCGACCACGGAGGCGCTCGGCCGGGTCGACGTACTGTGCTTCGACAAGACAGGCACCCTCACCGAGGGGCGGGTCGGTCTTCAGCGGGTATCCGACGGGCTCGACGAGACGCCGCTGGACCGGATGTCGCCCACCACCCGGCGCGTCGTCGCCGCCGGCCTACGGGCCAGCCCGGCCGGGCTGGACGAGGTGCCGCACCCCACCGACCGCGCGGTCATCGCCGCCGCCGAGGAGGCCGGGATCAAACCGGAGGACGGCGTGGGCGGCTGGCGGGTGGTCGACGACGTACCGTTCGAGCCGGCACGTGGCTACCACGCCACCCTGGGCGCGGCCCCTCGCGGTCGGCTGCTCAGTCTCAAGGGCGCCCCGGAGATCGTCCTGCCGGCGTGCGTACGGTGGCGCCGCGGTAGCACGGTTCGGCGAATGGACCGGCAGGCCGTCGCCACGATCGAGGCGGAGGTGAACCGGCTGGCCCGCCAGGGCTACCGGGTGCTTGCCGTGGCCCAACGACCGGCCGCCACCGCTAAGCGCATCGACCCCGGGCTCATCGCAGACCTGGAGTTCCTCGGCCTGCTCGGGCTCGCCGACTCCGCCCGCCCGGAGGCGGCGGCCGCGGTGGCCGGGCTGCGTAAGGCGGGAGTCAAGGTCATCATGGTCACCGGCGACCACCCGGTTACGGCGGAGGCGATCGCGGCCGAACTCGACATCCTCAACGGCGGCGTCGTCATGACGGGGCCTGAGCTGGACGAACTCGACGATGACAAGTTCGCCGAGGTGTTGCCGCAGGTGTCGGTCTTCGCCCGGGTCACTCCCGCGCACAAGGTCAGGATCGTCCGCACGCTGCAGAGCGAGGGGCACACGGTGGCGATGACCGGCGACGGCGCCAACGATGCCGCCGCAATCCGCCTCGCCGACGTGGGCGTCGCGCTCGGCCAACGAGGCACCGACGCCGCACGGGAATCAGCCGACCTCATCGTGACCGATGACCGGATCGAGACGATCATCGACGCGGTCGTGGAGGGCCGGGCGATGTGGGCGTCGGTACGCGACGCCGTGTCCGTACTGCTCGGCGGCAATCTGGGCGAGATCGCCTTCACGCTCGGTACTGGACTGCTGGCCCCGACCGGCTCGCCGCTCAATGCCCGCCAACTGCTACTCGTCAACCTACTCACCGACCTGCTGCCGTCGATGGCGTTGGCGGTCCGCCCGCCGACCGAACGCAGCCCTGAGGATCTGCTGCACGAGGGTCCAGAGGCCTCTCTGGGTCGTACCCTTACCCGGGAGACCGCCGTGCGCGCCTTGGCCACCGCCGGCGCGACGACGGGCGCCTGGCTCGTCGCGCGCGGTACGGGTACCCGGACACGGGCCGGCACCGTGGCGCTCGTATCCCTGGTCGGCACGCAACTCGGCCAGACCCTGGTCGCCGGCTGGCGCAGCCCGCTCGTCGTCGGCGCCAGTGTGCTGTCCGCCGCCGCCCTCGGCGCCATGGTCCAGACACCCGGCGTCAGCCAGTTCTTCGGCTGCCGCCCGATGGGGCCCGTCGGCTGGGCCACCGCTCTGTGGGCGAGCGGGATCGGTACCGCGGGCGCGGTGGCCGCATCTAGGGTCGCGGAGCGGGTATGGCCGGATGTGGACCAACCCGACGGTCGCCCTGACGGCGACGCGCTCACACCGGGCGAGGCGCTCACACCGGGCGACGCGCTCACACCGCAACCAGAACCGACCGCTGTAGACGGGCAGCCGAGCCGGGCTCGGCGTGGAAAGGAGCAGGCATGACTACGCAGACGACGGGCAGAGGCGCCCGGACCGCCCAGAAGCGTGCGGCGGCGCAGAAGCGC
>JAOPWA010000164.1 GCA_025965915.1 Dactylosporangium sp.
CCTCTGCGACGTCCATCGCCTCGCTGAGGAGTACCCGCCCCTGGCTCTGCGCCAGCAGTTCGATGCCGTGCAGGAGGTTCGCGGCAGTCTTGGGACCGAAGCCGTGCTGCTCCTCCAGCAGGCCCGAGTGGATCGCGTCCTCCAACTGCGCCACCGAGGCGATGCCCAGATCGGAGTAGAGGCTCATCGCCCTTCTCGGTCCGAGCGTGGGGATCGCGGTCAGTTCGCGTACGCCGGCCGGTATCTGCTCGCGCAGCTCTTCGAGCGCCCCGATGCGACCGGTGGTGAAGTACTCCATGATCTTTTCGGCGATCGACTGCCCCACGTTGGGGATCTCCCGAAGGCTCGCGAGGTCGAGGCCGGACACGTCGCCGGGGTAGCCGGCGACGGTGCGGGCGGCGTTCTCGTACGCCCGGATCTTGTAGGGATCGCCCTCCGTGATCGAGAGGAGGTCGGCGAACTCCTGCAGCAGCGCCTCAACGGCCTCGTTGGGCCGAACCATACGGCCAAGTTTAGGCAGGCATCCCGGCGGTTCGCCCTCTGTTCAGGCGCCGCGGCGGGATCCGTGCTCAGGCGCCGCGGCGGATCCGGCCGGCGTAGCGCGCTTCCAGTTCGTCGTTGTGTTCGTCGCCGCCCGGGATGTTCGCCGACAGGTACACCGGCGCCGACTCGCCGGCGTCGATCAGGCGTCCGATGACGTCGGCGATGACCATCTGTGCCAGGGCGGCCGAGGTGATCGAGGAGACCGCGCCGGTGGCGCCCCCGCCGGGCAGGGGCAGCGTGGCGTCGCCGTACGGCGCGCCGTTGTCGAGTACGACGTCGGCGATATCGCACAGCCGTTGCCCGCAAGCGTGCCGGGATGGCACCGCGAGGCTGTGTTCGAGTGACGTGAATGCGATCAGCCCGAGCCCACGCTGCTTGACCAGCCGGGCCATCTCGACGACCACTCCGTTGACGCCGGAGTTGGACGCGATGACGAACACGTCGCCGTCGCGGATCGGCGCGAGGTCGAGGATGCGGCGTGCCACCGTGGGGTCACGTTCGAGCAGGGAGCTGCCGAGGACGCCAGCCGGCTCGTCACCGAACAACACGATGTCACGCAGCGCGAGCCGGTTGGTCGGCACCAGCCCGCCGGTGCGGCCGGCGATCTCCATGGCGAGGGCCTCCGAGTGGCCGGTACCGAAGGCGTGCAGCACCCCGTCGTGGCGGATCGACTCGGTGACCAGGTCGGCCGCCCTGGCCACCTGTGGCGCCTGTGACCGCATCACGCGGGGGAGCAGGTCCGAGATGAGCCGGGCGTACTCCTGGCCGTTGACGCTCATCGGTCCTCCGTGCTCGCAGGGTCAGCGATGTCTGCCACTATCCACCCTTCAATGCCGACAAAAATCTGTACCAGGCATTGCTGCCGTCCCTGACCGGGCCACCGGATGTGCAGAGGGTCCCCTCTGAAGTTCGAGGACGCCATGACCTCTGAAGACCCGCTCGTACTCGGTCTGGACGTCGGCGGCACGGCCTCACGCGCCGTGGTCGTGACGCTAACCGGCCGGCCGGCCGGCTGGCCGCACGCACCGCCGCGGACCTCGACGAGCGCGACGCGGCAGTCCTGCACGACCGGCTTCGCACCGCCGTCGCGGCCGATCGTTGATGCTGGTGTCGAAAATCGACGATCCGGTTCGTCGGGTAGTTGGTACGGGACACCACTGAAGGGAGCACACATGAGGTTTCTGCTGTTGCTGGCCGGCGCCGAAGACCACTGGGACCGGGCGAGTGAGGCCGAGCGTGCCGAGTTGCTGCACGAGGTCGACGAGTTCCAGCGGCGCCACGGCGGGCTGATGGTCGGCGGGGGAGCGCTGGCGCCGGCGGCGCAGGCGCGGACGGTGCGGCGCGGGGGCGGCGCCAGCGCGGTCACGGACGGGCCGTACCTGGAGACGAAGGAGGTCGTTGGCGGGTTCATCGTGATCGAGGTCGATGACCTCGACGCCGCGGTGGCTGTCGCCGAGCAGTGGCCGTCCCTGCCCGACGCCACTGGGGGAGTCGAGGTGCGGGAGATCGTCAGCTGACCTCCTTTCCATGATCACGGAGAGTTTGCGGGCCTATAGCGCCGCAAACTCTCCATGATCATGGGAACGGGGCCGAGATCACTCTCCGTGGTCGATGTGTCGTCGTTCTGCCTACTATGGGCCGCCAACTCGACCCCCGGGAGAGCACGTGATTCACAGTAGGCGCCGATGGTCAGCTCGCATGCGCGCGGCGGTCACAGCCGCCACCGCGCTCACCGCGACGGGACTCATGGTCATCGCACCCACTGCGACCGCCGCGTACGCCGACACGACCGGTCCCGTTCCCGTGAACGCCGGATCGAGCGGCGCTGTGCCCGATATGTACAAGTCGAATACGGGCTCACGCGTACGTGTCAACCAGGTCGGGTACCTGCCGGCGGGCCCGAAGAACGCGACCGTGGTCAGCGACGATCCTGCGGCGCTGCCCTGGCAGCTCAAGAACGCGGCCGGCGCGACGGTGGCCAGCGGCACCAGTACGCCCCGTGGCCTCGACGTCTCCTCGGGGCAGAAGGCGCACGTCGTCGACTTCGGCGGCTACACCACCCCGGGTACCGGGTACACGCTGGTGGTCGGCGGCGAGGCGAGCCATACGTTCACCATCGGCGCCGACGTGTACGACAAGCTGCGGCAGGACTCGTTGAAGTTCTATTACCCGCAGCGAAGCGGCATCACGATCAGCGACGCCCTGCGGCCGGGGTACGGCCGGCCCGCCGGCCACCTCTCGAAGAAGACCGGCGACATCAGCGTGCCGTGTCTCAAGGGCACCTGCGACTACCGGCTGAACGTCAAGGGCGGCTGGTACGACGCCGGTGACCAGGGCAAGTACGTGGTCAACGGCGGCATCTCCGTCTACCAGCTCATGAACGAGTTCGAGCGCACCAAGACCGCCCCGACGGCCGACGCCGCCAAGCTGGGCGACGGCACGCTGGCGATCCCGGAGAGCGGCAACGGCGTCCCGGACATCCTGGACGAGGCCCGCTGGGAGATGGAGTTCCTGCTGAGCATGCAGGTGCCGGCCGGTAAGCCGCTCGCCGGCATGGTGCACCACAAGATCCACGACGAGAGCTGGACCGCGCTGCCGACCTTGCCCCACCAGGACACCAAGCAGCGGGTGCTGTACCCGCCGTCGACCGCCGCGACGCTCAACCTGGCCGCGACGGCGGCGCAGGCCGCACGGCTGTTCGCCCCGTACGACCCCGCGTTCGCGGCGAAGAGCCTGACCGCGGCGAAGGCCGCCTGGGCCGCGGCGAAGGCGCACCCGGCGATCTACGCGTCGCCGGACAGCGGCACGGGCGGCGGCGGATACGGCGACAACGACGTCTCCGACGAGTTCTACTGGGCCGCCGCCGAGCTCTACCTGACCACCGGCGAGCAGCAGTACGCCGACTTCGTCCACGCCTCGCCGCACCACACCGGCGACATCTGGCGCGAGCGCGGCTTCAGCTGGGACCACGTCGCCCAGCTCGGCCGTCTCGACCTGGCTACCGTGCCGAACAAGCTGCCCGACCGGGACGCCATCCGGCAGTCGGTCGTGCAGGGCGCCGAGAAGTACCTGGCGACGCTGCGGGCCCACCCGTACGGCCTGCCGTACGCCCCGGCGGACAACGTCTACGACTGGGGCTCCAACGGCCTGGTGCTCAACAACATGGTGGTGATGGCGACCGCGTTCGACATCACCGGCGACGCCAAGTACCGCGATGGCGTGCTGCAGGGCATGGACTACATCCTCGGCCGCAACGCGCTCAACCGGTCGTATGTGACCGGCTACGGCACGGTGGCCTCGCACAACCAGCACTCGCGCTGGTACGCCCACCAGCTCGACAAGCGCCTTCCCAGCCCACCGACGGGGACGCTCGCCGGCGGCCCCAACTCCGGCAACGAGGATGACGTGGCGAAGGCGAAGCTGAAGGGCTGTGCTCCGCAGTTCTGCTACGTCGACGACGTCATGGCCTTCGCGAGCAACGAGCTGACGATCAACTGGAACTCGCCGCTGGCCTGGATCTCGTCGTTCATCGCCGACCAGAAGGGCATCGCCGACCAGCACGACGCGGCCGGCCGGCAGCCGGCCCCCGCCCAGGTGCTTTACCGGGACAGCGGGTCGAACGTCACCATCGAGATCACCAACACCGGCCCGACGCCCGTTGACGGCTGGACGCTGCAGTGGGCCTTCTCGGCCGGTCAGACCGTCGACCAGCTTGCGGGCGCCACGGTGACCAGGTCGGGTGCGACGGTGACGCTTGCGAACCTGGACGCCAACAGGGTGATCCGGCCCGGTGAGAAGATCACGATCGGGTACGTGGAGGGGCGCCCGGCCGGGCAGGCCAGCGCGGCTCCGGAGCTGTTCCGGTTCAACGGCGCGCCGATCTCACCGACGAGGTAGCAGCGCCTCCAGTCCGGCCAGGACCACGTTCAGTCCGTACTCGAACTGCTGCTCGGGGTCCTGGTTGGCGAGTTCGGGGCCGACCTCCTGGATGGTCGGCATCAGCCGACCGGCCGACGGCTGGTCCAGGGAGCCCGCTGGCCCGCCCGCCGCTGGGTGGGCGGCGAAGTAGCCGGTCACCTCGATCTCCTGGGTCCCGAGCGAGTAGGCGACCAGCGTGCGGTAGGCCTGGGCGGTACTCCTCGGGTCGAACCCCGCAGCGCGAAACGAGCGGAAACCGGCCTCGACGAAGGCCAGGGCATCGGGTGTACGAGGTGGGAACCGCGCGATCAGCGGTGCGGCGTGGGGGTGGCGCAGGGCGACGGCGCGCGCGGAGCGCATGATCCGGCGCGCGGTCTCCTGCCAGCTCATGCCCGGCGGTGGCGCCTCGATTTCGGCGAGCATGAGCTGTGTGACCGCCTCCAGGACGGCTTCCTTGTCAGAAAAGTGGTTGTAGAGCGCCATCGCTGAGGTGGAGAGCCCGGCGGCCAGGTGGCGCATCGTCAGCGCCTCGATGCCCTCGGCGTCCAGGACGGCGAGGGCGGCTTCGGCGATGGCGCGTTCGGTGAGACGTGCCTGTCTGGGCACCTCTTACTCCCTCGTTCGGACGACTGCTACTTGACGACCGTACTCGTTATGGTTTACGGCGTACGTCTTTCTATGAACGACGTACATATATTGGAGGGTAGCGGTCAGATGTCCATGGTCAAGTCCCCAGGCGGTCTCCGCACCGCGGCGCGGGTCGTCGGTGCCACGAAGCAATACGGTCGGGCGGACTCCGCGGTCCGCGCGCTCGACAACGTGAGTGTGGAGTTTCCCGGCGCCGCCTTCACCGCGATCATGGGACCGTCCGGCTCCGGCAAGTCAACACTGCTGCACTGCCTGGCGGGCCTGGACACGCTAACCTCCGGCCAGGTGTTCATCGGTGACACCGACGTCTCCGGCCTGTCCGACGGCGACCTCACGCTGCTGCGCCGCAACCGGCTCGGCTTCATCTTCCAGACCTACAACCTGGTGCCGACGCTTACCGCCGAAGAGAACATCGTGCTTCCGCTGCGGCTGGGTGGGCGCAAGGCCGACCGGGACTGGCTGAACCAGGTCGTCGCCGCCGTCGGCCTCGCCGACCGCCTCAAGCACACGCCCGCCGAACTGTCCGGTGGACAGCAGCAGCGGGTGGCCGCGGCCCGCGCCCTGATCACCCGGCCCGAGATCGTCTTCGCCGACGAACCGACCGGCGCGCTGGACTCGCGCTCCAGCGGTGACCTGCTGCGGTTCCTGCGCCACGCGGTCGACGAATACGGCCAGACCATCGTGATGGTGACCCACGACGCGATCGCCGCCAGCTACGCCGACCGGGTGCTCTTCCTTCGCGACGGGCGGCTGGTCGACGAGATGACCGAGCCGACCGCCGACCGGATCCTCGACGCCATGAAGGGCATTGGTGAGTGATGTTCACGCTCACCCTCAAGGGACTGCTCGCCCGTAAGGTACGGCTGTTCCTCACGGCGATCTCGGTCATGCTGGGCGTGGCGTTCGTGAGCGGCACGCTGGTCCTCACCGACACGGTGAACGCGGCGTTCGACCAGCTCTACGCCGGGTTGACCAAGGGCACCGACGTGAACGTCCGTGCCAAGGCGGCGTTCACCGACAGCACCACGCTGGGCTCGCCCAAGCCGTTCCCGGCGACCGTCGTCGACCAGGTCCGCCGGGTGCCCGGCGTCGCGGCCGCCGAGGGCTCGCTGACCGGTTACGCGCTGATGCTCGACAAGTCCGGCAAGCCGATCCAGCCGGGCGGCGCGCCGACCCTCGCCGCCGGCTTCCAGACCGACCGCGAGCTGGCCGGCGGCTTCACCCTGCGGGCGGGTCGGGGGCCGCAGGCCCCGAACGAGGTCGTGATCGACGCGGCGACCGCCCGCAAGCACGGCTTCGCCCCCAACGACAAGATCAACATTCTGTTCGAGGCCGGCGGGCAGCGGCAGTTCACCGTCGTCGGCGTCGCCGGCTTCGGCAAGGCCGACAACCTCGCGGGCGCGACCCTCGCCACGTTCCAGATGTCGGCGGCGCAGCAGTTGCTGGGACGGGCCGGCCAGTTCGACACGATCGACGTGCGTGGCGATTCGGGGATCAAACCCGACGAGCTACGGGCACGGATCGCGCGGGTCCTGCCCGTCGGGTTGGAGGCGGTGACCAGCGCGACCGTGTCCAGCGAGGCCAGCCGCTCCGTCGGCGACGCACTCAAGATATTCACGGCGGTGTTCCTGGGCTTCGCGGCGGTCTCGCTGCTGGTCGGCTCGTTCATCATCTGGAACACGTTCTCGATCCTGGTCACCCAGCGCTCCCGCGAGCACGCCCTGCTGCGTGCGATCGGCGCCGGCCGCCGGCAGATCCTCAGTGCCGTCCTCGCCGAGGCGGTCGTCGTCGGCCTGGTCGCTTCCGGGCTCGGCCTGGCGGTCGGCCTCGGGGTGGCCACCGGGCTGCGCGGGCTGCTGAAAGTGATCGGCATGGAGTTGCCGGACACGACGCTGCAGCTTCATCCACGTACGGTGATCGCCGCCGTTGCCGTCGGCCTCGGCGTGACGGTCGTGGCCGCGTTGGCTCCGGCCTGGAAGGCCACCCGCATCCCGCCGATTGCCGCGCTGCGCGACGCGGCCACCCCGGCGAGGGGGGTGTCGCGGTGGCGCCTCGCCATCGGTGCGCTCCTCTTCCTCGCCGGTGTGGCGGGACTCGTACGGGCGATGAGCGCCGAGTCGCAGTTGCCCGCCGCGAGCATCGGGGCGCTGGCCACCTTCCTCGGCATCATGATGCTGGCCCCGATCATGGTCCGGCCGCTGGTGCGCGTGCTCGGCGCGCCCATCTCCGGCAGCGTCGCCGGCGGTCTGGGGCGGCTCAACGCCATGCGTACCCCCCGCCGCACCGCCTCCACGGCGACCGCGCTCGTCGTCGGCCTTGCGCTAGTCGTGGCCACGACGGTTGTGGCCTCGTCGATCAAGGCGTCGGTGGGGGACGTGATCGACCGGGCGAACCGGGCCGACCTGATCCTCAAGGCCAGCAGTCAGTTCTCGCCCGGCATCCCGTCGGGCGTCGCCGATCGGCTGCGCAAGCTGCCGGAGGCGGGCACGGTGTCGGAGATGCGGTTCGGGCGGGCACAGATCGGCGGCGTGGGTACCTTCATCGCCGGGCTGGACCCGGCCACGGTCGACCGGGTAGCGAACCTCGGCGTCGCCTCCGGCTCGGTCGGCGCGCTCGGCACCGACGGGATCATGGTCGCCGCCGACGTCGCCAAGGCGAAGGGCCTGCGCATCGGCTCGCCGTTCCCGCTGAAGTTCGCCCAGACCGGAGACCGGCAGCTCCGGGTGGCCGGCACGTTCACGGACACGACCCTGGTCGGCTCCAGCTACCTGGTCAGCCTGGACACCTACAACGCCAACTTCAGCGAGCGCCTGGACATCGCGGTGCTCGTGGCCGCCCGCGAGGGCGTCACGACGGATCAGGTCAAGCAGGCGGCGAAGGCGGCCCTGACCGAGTACCCGAACGTCTCGGTCTCCGACAGCGCCGAGTTGAAGAAGACGCAGGGCGACAGCGTCAACCTGCTCCTCGGAATGGTCAACCTGATGCTCGCACTCGCCGTGCTGATCGCCCTGCTCGGCGTCGTCAACACCCTGGCGCTGTCGGTCCTGGAACGGACCCGCGAGCTGGGTCTGCTGCGCGCCGTCGGCATGACCCGGCGGCAGGTCCGCTCGGCAGTACGGTGGGAAGCGGTACTGATCGCGGCCGTCGGCGCGGTCTTCGGGGTGGCCCTGGGGCTGGCGTTCGGCGCGGCGTTCGCGAATGCGCTCGCCTCCATCGGCATCACCACCGTCGCGGTACCGGTGGTGTCTCCGATCGTGTAC
>JAOPWA010000167.1 GCA_025965915.1 Dactylosporangium sp.
CCGATCCAGGCCGTTGACCAGCGTGGAGTCCGGCCAGGCCCACACCGACACCGACCGGCAGCCCTGCAGGGCCCGGTCCAGCACCGCCAACGCCTCATCCACGAACGCAACTTTAGAGGCGGGCTACGACAGTTTTTTAGAACATCCATTCGACAGTGCTTGTCGCTGATATGAACCGGTTCAGCGAACGTGGCAGGCAGGCGCGGCAGGCGCGGCAGGCGCATCTGGGCGGTTGATTTCGTTCGTCAGTTCTGACACCACTTGTTGGTGATGACCGGAAGCTTGCCCGATACCAGCAATACGCCGACGTCTTTGGTAACTATGGGGTGTTTGAGATCGGTGACGGCGACGAAACACCGCTGAACAGGCCCCATCCACCCGGCCGTAAACCCATCAGCCACATATACCAAGAGCTGTTAGTCGCGGACGACGACTCGGTTACGTCCGCTCTCCTTCGCGCTGTACAAGCACTCGTCCGCGCGGGCGAGCAACGTGTCCAGTCCGGTGTCGGTCGGCCACAGGTAGGCGACTCCGACACTGATCGTCACGTCGACTGGTCCGCCTCTGGTCTCGACCGGGGTGCGCGCCACCTCTTCACGTAGCCGCTCCGCGGTGTCCAGGGCCTTGGAACCGGCGTCGGGCAACAGGAGCACGAACTCCTCACCGCCGTAGCGGGCCAGCACATCGGTGTCGCGGCTCTGGCTACGGAGGCGGGCCACCACGCCGCGGATCACGTCGTCGCCCACCTGGTGGCCGTGGGTGTCGTTGATCCGCTTGAAGTGGTCGATGTCGAGCATGACCGCGGCCAGCGCCATCTCCCGGCGCCGGGCGACCGCCACCTCCCGCTGCGCCACCTCGAAGAAGTGCCGGCGGTTGGCGATGCCGGTGAGTCCGTCGATCGTGGCCAGGTGATGGACCTGGGTGAACAGTCGGGCGTTCTCGTAGGCGACCATGCCCTGGCTGACGAGGGCAGCTGCGATACCGATGTCGGCGTCCCCGTACGCATCCGGGCGGCTCGTGGCCAGTACCAGTACCCCGAGGCGCTCCTCCCGCGCCAGCAACGGTACGGCCAGCCAGCACACCGGCCTGTCCGATCCCTCGCCGAGTATGCGCGGCCAGCCGGCCTCCACGCCGTAAACCATGGGCCGGTCGAGACCCAGTAGCCCGGCGAGGTCCGGATGGGCGTCGGATACGAGGCTCTCCTGGCCCACGGCCCCGTCCTCGTGTGCGCCCTCGTCCCCGCCGGAGGAACCGCCGGAGGAACCGTCCGAGGAACCGTCCGAGGAACCGTTGAGTACGGCGACCGTGGTCGCTTCGGGCCCGCCCAGCAGGAGCCAGGTGCGCTCGCCGTCCCGGGCCCGCGTCACGGTCGTCAACAGACGGCGCAGCACGGCGTCGGGGTCGAGCGTGCCGCTGAGCCAGGCCATCGCCTCGCGCAGCGTCTCTGCCAGGTCCCGCTGCCGGTTGGCGGCCTCGACCGCCACCTCGAGCTGAGCGGCGCGGGCGGTTTCCAGGGCGACCGCGACGTGATGCGTGATCGCCGTCAGGATGTCCACGTCGTCCACTGTGAACACGCCCTTGGCGACCCGGCTGTCCAGGTAGACGACCCCGAGCAGCCGCCCGTCGAGCAACAGCGGGGCGACGAGGATGCTGCGCAGCCCGTACGCCAGCATGCTTTGCGAGCCGAGCGCCTCCCCCTCCTCGGTGCCGGTCACCACGAGAGCTTCGTGTTCGTGGCGGACCTTCTCGATCAGGCTTGCGCTGTACCCGGTCAGTTCGTCGACATCGTTGCCGGCCGCGTCCCGGCCGACGTGGGGTGCCAACCGGTTCGACTCGCCGTCGAGAAGGAGCAGGAATGCGCGCTCGGCTCCGAGGATGCGAATCGTCTCATCGAGTGCGATCCGGGCCAGCTTGACCGGGTCCAGTACCCGCGAGGCAGCGAGGCTGACCTGTTCCAAGGCCGTCCACCGCTGAGAGTGCCGGCTTCCGGCGAGACCCGTGGAACGGTGATGCACCATGCTGCCCGCGTTGGCGAGCCCGAACTCCGCGGTGATCCACCGTGCGCGGTGCGGCCAACCCTGGTCCTTGGCAACCGAAAGCGCGTAGCCGGCCTGCCGGAGCGCCTCGCCGGAGGCACCGAGCGCCCGCAGGGCACGGGCGCGCACCACGGCGGCCTCGAATGCCACCAGCGGCGCCTCGACCGCGCGCAGTACCCGCTCCGCGGCGGCCAGCTTGGCCAGTGCGTCAGCGGGAGCGCCTGCGATCTCGCACAGTGCCGCCTCGGTGACGCGGTGGTGCGCCGCGAGGATCGGGCGGTGGGTGATCTTGCCGAGGGCGGTGACGGCCTTCCGGGCGGCCTCGAGGCGGCCCGGGCGCTCGGAGTCCGAAGCGAGCCGACACCGCTCCAGGAGACCGTATGCCCGGTAGACGTAGATGGTGTGCTGCGCCGGCAGCAGGTCGAGAGGCTTCAGGCCGAGCGCGTCGAACCTCGCGACGGCGTCGTCGAACAGTTCTCCCAGGTCGTTCTGCTCCAACGCCGCCTGGAACGTGGAGATGAGGACGTCGACCTGCTGATGCAGCGGGGCCGCTTCGTCGTTGAGCTTGGCCAGGTGGGCCGCCGCCTCGCCGGCCCGACCACGCAGTGCCAGCAAGCAGGCGTCAGTCGCCACCACCCCGCTGCGCTCGGCCCGCCCGCCGGCTACCGCCCGGGCCCGGCGCCGGGCGAAGCCAGCCTCCATCTCGGCCATGTCGCCACGCAGCAGCCAGTCCCAGTCCAGCACGGCGTATGCGTCGAGGAAGAGTCCGAAGTCGAGCCAGCGGCTGTGCTCGTCCAGTAGCCGGTGAAGACTCTCGCCGGAGTCCTTACCGCTGCCGTGGAAGCTGATCGCCTCCATCCAGGCGACGAAGGCCGACAGCCCTGGATCGCCCAGCTCACGGGCGGTCCTGGCCGCGACTGCGGCCACCTTATCGGCGAGCCGGCCCAGCCGGGCCGTACGGGACAGGAACGCCGCTTTCGCCATGACCACGGCGTACAGCGGTGATTTACCCACCCGGTTGACCAGGTACAGCGCGCGCAGAGCGAACACCAGCGACTTGACCGGCTGAAGCTCGCGCACGTGCGCCGTCCCCGCGCTCTCGTACAGCGAAGCCAGCAGTGTGTACAGCTCACGCTTGCGCGGGCCCACCGTGCCAAAGCCGATGCGGGTCACGCCGACCAGGCATCCGACGACGAACAGCCACAGCGAGGAGACCACGAGAAGTAGCGGGTTCGTCGGCAACGAGCGCCCGAGCTCGGCGAGGCCCTGCTCGCTTGTCGTCACCTGTGCCGCACTGTTCCAGTCGCTCTCGTGCACTTTGGCCATGAGGTGAAGGATCTGGGCCCGTTGCATCGGCTCCCGGGTGGAGCCCAGCGCGCGCCGCAGGGCGTCCAGCGCATCGTCCAGTCGCGCGGCCTGGTGGTGGGCGATGCCGAGCAACTGGCCGAACCGGCAGTCGGCGACAATCCCAGCCCGGGCGGCAGCGGCCGCGGCGTGCTCGAGGAAGAACAGCGCGGACTCGGGGGCGTGGTCGGCCATTGCCAGGCGGCCGGCGGCGTGACAGGCACGGAACATCCCCGCCGGGTCGTGATCCGGCTCGCCCAGCGCCCGGTGGTGGGCCAGCGCGTACACGCTCTCCGGGTCCTGGTTTGCCCGCTGGTCGACGATGTCGGCGATGCGGTCGTGCAGCCGTCGGCGGGTCGATTCGTCGAACTGGCCGAGCAGAGCTTCCCGGATCCGGTCGTGCAGGAACGCGTACTGGCCGTCGGCGCGGGGCTCCACCAGACGGTGCCAGGCGGCGTCGGCGACCATGTCGAGGACCCGCTGCCGGGGGACCTCACATACGTCGGCGACCAGGTCCGGGGCGAATGTCGACCCGACGGCGGCGGCCATCCCGAGCAGCCTCCGGCTCTCGGCGTCGAGGGCGTCCACGCGCTTGAGGACCAGTTCCGCGGTGGTCTCGGGCAGTTCCAGGTCGTCGAGGCCGCCGAGGTCGATCCGCCAGCTTCCCCAGGACGGCTGGGCCAAGCCGGAATCGATGATCGCTTTGACGTACTCGATCAGGGTGAACGGGTTGCCAGCGGTACGCGCGGCCAGGGTCGCGGCCGCTTCGTTGGTGATGCTCATGCCACCGCTCAGCGCGCTGACCAGCCCGCCGACCGCCGCCGCGTCCAGGGGCTTCAGCACGATCCTGGTGTCGAGCAGGTCACCCAGCCGCGAGCGGAACGCCTCCAGAGCCGGCTTGCTGGCCGCGTCGTCGCGAGCGGTGCCGATCACGAGCATCGGGACACCGGCAAGCTCGGCCGCCATCTGCTCGAGAACGCGGACCGTCGCCTCGTCGAACCACTGTGCGTCGTCGAGGTGCAGCACCGCGCCGCCACCTGAGCGGGCCAGCTCGGTCAGGAACGCCGCGACCGCGGCCGCGTACCGCTCCTGCCCGATCTCACCCACGGGGTCAGGCGCCGCCAGCACCGTCGCCCG
>JAOPWA010000650.1 GCA_025965915.1 Dactylosporangium sp.
GACAGATAGGACGATGTCTATTCAACGATCGGCGCGGGGGCGACCGCCGGCAACGCCAAGATCTGCGAGGTCAGTACGCTTCCTGGCGTGCACCCCGCCGACCTTCTCGCATTGGACCGCGCCCACGTCTGGCACCCGTACGCCCCGATGCCCGGTACGACCACGCCGCTGGTGGTGGAGTCGGCGGCCGGAGTCCGGCTGCGTCTGGCCGAGCCGTTCGAGGGCCATCAGGAGCTGGTCGACGGAATGTCCTCGTGGTGGGCGGCCATCCACGGGTACGCCCACCCGGTGCTCGACGCCGCCGCCCGAGACCAACTCGGCCGCATGAGTCACGTCATGTTCGGTGGCCTCACCCACGAGCCGGCGGTGCGGCTCGCCGCCCGTCTCGTGGAGATCAGCCCGTCGGGTCTGGAGCACGTCTTCTTCTCCGACTCCGGCTCCGTCGCCGTCGAAGTGGCCGCGAAGATGTGCCTGCAGTACTGGCGCTCCGTGGGGCGTCCACAGAAGCAGCGGTTGCTGACCTGGCGCGGTGGCTACCACGGCGACACGTTCCACCCCATGTCGGTCTGCGACCCCGACGGCGGGATGCACCACCTCTGGTCGGGCGTACTGCCACGCCAGGTCTTCGCCGACGCGCCACCCGTCGACTTCGAGGACGCGTACGCCCGACACCTGACCGAGCTCATCGAACGGCACGCCGACGAGTTGGCCGCGGTCATCGTGGAGCCCGTGGTGCAGGGCGCCGGGGGAATGCGGTTCCACTCGCCGGAGTACCTGCGGGTGCTGCGGGACGTCACCACCGCCGCCGGCGTGCTGCTCATCTTCGACGAGATCGCCACCGGCTTCGGCCGTACCGGTGCTTTCTTCGCAGCCGACCATGCGGGCGTGAGCCCGGACGTGATGTGCGTCGGCAAGGCGCTCTCGGGCGGGTACCTGTCGTTCGCGGCCACCCTGTGCACGACGGAGGTGGCAGACGGCATCTCGCGGGGCGGCGTTCCGGTGCTCGCGCACGGCCCGACGTTCATGGGTAACCCGATGGCGTGCGCCGTCGCGAACGCCTCTCTGGAGCTGCTGGCCGACGGCGACTGGAAGACCAGCGTGAAGCGCATCGAAGCCGGCCTGCGGACGGCCCTCGCGCCCACTGTCGGGGCGCCCGGCGTCGCCGACGTACGGGTACTGGGCGCGATCGGCGTCATCCAGCTCGACCACGACGTCGACGTTGCCGCCGCGACCCGGGCCGCCGCGTCACACGGCGTCTGGCTGCGCCCCTTCCGGGACCTGATCTACACGATGCCGCCGTACGTCACCGACGACTCCGACATCGAGCGCATCGCCGCGGCCATGGTGGCCGCGGCGAGCGCCCGCTGACCCGGCCCTACTGCTGAGCCGTTCTCACTGCTGCGGACGTACCCGAAGGCCCTGCATCCCGCCGTCCACGGCGAGGGCCGTACCGGTGCCGCACTGCGGGGCGCTCCGCACCGGGCTGGCCGAGACGCATGAGAAACACGTCAGTCCTCCTCGTTGGCTGCCCGCGTAGGACGCTCGGTCCGCGCGGGAGAGCTGCCCCACACGGGACCGTCAGGGTAGCGGAACCGCTCTGGTCCTCTCCCCGCTCGTTAGCGGCAAAGCGCAGGATTAGAGCAGGATGTCAGCTATGACGTCGCGCGTGGACGCGCATCACCACATCTGGGATCTGGCCGGACGTGATCAGACGTGGCTGGACGGCGAGCCGTTTGCCGCGATCCGGCGTACCTTCACGGTGGCTGACCTGGCCCCGGCGGCCCGGGCTGCCGGGGTCGACGCCACGGTACTGGTCCAGACTGTGGCACTGGCCGAAGAGACACCCGAGTTGCTGTGGGCCGCCGTCGAGAACGACCTCGTCGCGGCGGTCACCGGCTGGGTGGACCTGACCGCCCCGTCGGTCGCCGACGACCTGGTACGCCTGCAGTCCGGTATCGGCGGTGCCTACCTTCGCGCGATCCGCCATCCGGTCCAGAACGAGCCCGACCCGGACTGGCTGTGCCGGGCCGACGTGCGGCGCGGGTTGCGCGCCGTCGCCGACGCCGACCTCGGGTACGAGCTGCTGGTCAAGCCGCCCCAACTGCCGGCAGTACTGCGCACCGTCGCGGAGTTGGACGAGGTGGAGTTCGTCCTCGACCACTGCGCGAAGCCATACATCGCCGACGGCGTCCTCGAGCCCTGGGCGAGTCAGATCCGGCAGTTGGCGACCCACGAGAACATCACCTGCAAGCTGTCGGGGCTCGTAACCGAGGCCGACTGGGCCGGCTGGGGCCCGGAGTCGCTGCGCCCGTACGTCGAGGTCGTCGTCGAAGCGTTCGGCCCGCAACGGTTGATGTTCGGCTCGGACTGGCCGGTGTGCCTTCTCGCCAGCTCGTACGGTCGTTGGATGGCGACCGTCGACGAGCTGATCTCGCAGCTCAGCGACGACGAACGCGCCGCCATCACCGGCGCAACGGCTCGCCGCTTCTACGGCATCCCAGCGAGGGGACCGGATGCAGACCATCGCGCTGCACACCAGACTCAAGGCCGGTAACGAGGAGCAGTACGAGCGGGTCCACACGGTGATTCCGGTCAAATGTGGCCTGGCAGGCGAGTGAGTCCGCATGTTGACAGCGGTACCTAGAGTGCTTCCGTCGTCGTGGCCACGGCCACGGCCACGGCCACGGTCGTGGTCGCGGTCCGCCTGCTGTTGCTGCCGTTCACCAGGGTGTTCTGCCATGAGTGAGCCGCGCACGGGTGGGCCCTTGCGGCTGTCCTACATAGCCATAGCCATTGTTGAGTGTATCGATGCATCGGGGTTTGCTTACGCGGCTTGTTCGATGACCGGGTAAGTGGGAAATGAGACCGGTCTTCATGATCCACCGGTCTTCATGATCCGCGGTGGGTCTGCGTTACTGAGGTCTCCAAGGCTCTGAGACCTCAGTAACGCAGACCTTGTTGCGATCTTGGCGCCAGGCGGGAGGGCGGGTCGCCAGACGGGAGGGCGGGCACCGCTGCCTATCTTCCCTATCGGACTACTCGGGTACCACCACCCGGGAAGCTCGGCGATCATGGCGGCGCGTCTCTAGGCTCGGTGCATGGCGCTCTGGAAGCCCGACCCCAGTTTCTATCCGTCCCCGCGACAGGCGGTCACCGCGCCGCCGGAGAAGCTCGCCTACCTCGCCGCCTTCGACCGCTCCGCCGAGCGACCCGACGCGATCGCCGTCCTCGACGTGGACGCCGACTCAGACCGGTACGGGCAGGTCGTCGGCTGGACCGACCTGCCGTACGTCGGCGACGAGTTGCACCACTTCGGGTGGAACGCGTGCAGCAGTGCGCTGTGCCCGTACGCTCCGCACCCACACGTCGAGCGGCGTTATCTGATCGTCCCCGGCCTGCGCTCGTCGCGTATCTACGTGCTCGACACCAAGGCCGATCCACTCAAGCCGGAGATCGTCAAGGTCCTGCAGGCCGAGGAGCTGGCCAAGCGCGCCGGCTACTCCCGCCCGCACACCGTGCACTGTGGACCAGAGGGCATCTACGTCTCGGCGTTGGGCGGCGCGAACGGAGACGACGGCCCGGGCGGCGTCGCGCTGCTCGACCACACCACCTTCGAGGTGCTCGGCCGGTGGGAGATCGACCGCGGACCGCAGTACCTGGCCTACGACGTCTGGTGGCATCTCGGCCACGACACCGTCGTCACCAGCGAGTGGGGCACCCCGTCGATGATCGAGGACGGGCTCGTCGGCGAACTGTTGCTGGGTCGCAAGTACGGGCACGCCCTGCACTTCTGGGACCTGCGTAAGCGCCGTCACCAGCAGACGGTCGACCTCGGCGATCAGTACCAGATGGCACTGGAACTGCGGCCGGCGCACGACCCGACCAAGGACTACGGGTTCGTCGGCGTGGTCGTCAGCGTCGAGGACCTGTCGGCATCGATCTGGCTGTGGCACCGGGAGGGCGACCGATGGGCCGTCACCAAGGTGATCGACATCCCGGCCGAGCCGGCCGACCCGGCTCTGCTACCGCCGATCCTGCAATCCTTCGGGGCGGTGCCGCCGCTGGTCACCGACATCGACCTGTCGGTCGACGACCAGACGCTGTACGTGTCGGCGTGGGGGACCGGGGAGCTTCTGCAGTACGACGTGAGCGACCCGTTCAAGCCACGCCAGACGGGCTCGGTGCGCATCGGTGGCATCGTCGGCCAGGTGCCGCACCCCGCCGCGCCCGACACGCCGCTGCGCGGTGGCCCGCAGATGGTCGAGGTCAGCCGGGACGGCCGCCGGGTGTACGTCACCAACTCGCTGTACGGATCCTGGGACGACCAGTTCTACCCGGAAGGCGTCGGTGCCTGGGCGGCGAAGCTGGACGCCGCTGCGGGCGGCGGCATCGCCTTCGACCAGCGCTTCTTCCCCAACGGCGACGACTTCCGGGGCCTTCGGGTGCACCAGATCAGACTCCAGGGCGGCGACGCTTCCTCCGACTCGTACTGCTACCCGTGACCGGTTGGCAGTGGCTCGCACTCGCGGGGCTGGGCGCGTTTCACGGGCTCAACCCCGGAATGGGCTGGCTGTTCACGGTCGCGATCGGACTGCAGGAGCGCAGCCGCGCCGCGCTGCTGCGGGCCCTGCCGCCGATCGCGGCCGGGCACGCGGCAGCGGTGCTGATCGTGGCCGGCCTGGTCGGCGTGTTCCAGTCGGTCCTGACCACCCGGCTCGTAGCGATCGGCGGCGGCGTCGTCCTGGTGGGGTTCGGCCTGTGGCGGGCGCTGTCGAAGCGTCACTTCCGATGGGCCGGCATGCGGCTGTCGCCGGTGCAGCTCATTTCCTGGTCGTTTCTGATGTCGTCGATTCACGGCGCCGGGCTGATGCTTCTGCCGGTGCTCGTGGCCGGCACAGCACCGGCCGGGGCGCATCACCATGGGGCCGCGGCCGGGGCGCACGACCAGGTGGCCGCGGCGGGGGCGACCCTCTGGACCGGCCTTGCCGCCACGACCGTCCACACCGTCGCGATGGTGGCGGTGGCCGGCGCGGTAGCGGTCGTCGTGTACGAGATCGTGGGGCTGCGCATCCTGCGTACCGCCTGGATCAACCTCGACCGGGTATGGGCGTACGCGCTAGTCGGCGCCGGCGTGGCGACCGTCGCACTAGCCGTCTCGTAGAACGTCACAAACCGCGCTTCCGGCGGATCGCGATGCCGACCATCCCTACGCTGACGAAGATCACCGATAGGATGCAGAGCGCCTTGAGGAGCATGCACGCGAGGCTACCGGTACGACCGACGCCACCGGCGCGACCGGTACGACCGACGCCACCGGTACGACCGACGCCACCGGCACGACCGACCGGCGCCAGCGGCGCGGGTCAGAACGCCCGGCGGTACTGCGGCGCCCACCCCGGCTCGGCACCCAGCTTCATCGCGGCCCGGCGCGGCCAGTACGGGTCGCGCAGCAGTTCCCGTCCGAGCAGCACCAGATCGGCGTGGCCGTCGGCCAGGATCTCCTCGGCCTGTTCCGGCTCGGTGATGAGCCCGACTGCGGCGGTGGGAACGCCGGCCTTCGCGCGGATCCGCGAGGCGAGCGGCACCTGGTAGCCCGGGCCGACCGGTATGGTCGCGTTCGGCGACGCACCGCCGGTCGAACAGTCGATCAGGTCGGCTCCGGCCGCCGCCAGCTCACCGGCCAGCTCCACGCTGTCCTCCACGCTCCAGCCACCGTCGATCCAGTCGGTCGCCGAGATCCGGGCCAGCACGGGCACGTCGGGGCCGACGGCCGCCCGGACCGCCGTGGTCACCTCGACGGCCAGGCGCATGCGGTTGGCGAGGCTTCCCCCGTACCCGTCGGTCCTGTCGTTGGTCAGCGGCGAGAGGAACTCGTGCAGCAGGTAGCCGTGTGCGGCGTGAATCTCGACGGCGCGGAAACCGGCGTCGAGGGCGCGTGAGGCGCCGGTCGCGAACGCCTCGACCACCTCGGCGATGCCGGCGGCGTCGAGCGCCCGCGGCGTACGGTACGTGAGCGTGAACGGCGTCGATCCGGGCGCGACCGGTGTCCAGCCACCCTCGTCGTCAGGTACGCCGCCGCGGCCGAGCGCGAACGGCGAGTAGGTCGACGCCTTGAAGCCGGCGTGTCCGAGTTGCATGGCGGGCACGGCGCCCTGTGCGCCGATGAACGCGGCGATCGGACGCCACGCGTCGACGTGCCGCCCGGACCAGATGCCGGTGTCCTGTGGCGAGATCCGGCCCTCCGCGGTGACCGCGGTGGCTTCGGTGACGACGAGCCCGGCGCCACCGACGGCCCGGGAGCCGAGGTGTACGGCGTGCCACGGTGTGGGCAGCCCGTCGTCACCGGCGCTGTACTGGCACATCGGAGACATGCCGACCCGGTTGGGGAGCGTGATCGCTCGCAACGGCAGCGGCTCGAACAGCAGGCTCATGCAGTCATCCGTTCAGGTCGTGACGAAAATCCCTATCTAACTTATAGGAAAAGCAGAGTAGGGTGTCGGTTATGCGAGCCACGTCGAAAGCGTCGCCCGGTCGGCATTGCGCCGCCGGCGGTCTCACGCGCTGTCGCTAGTCCTCGCCGTCCCCGCTTACCCCGGGACGGGTCCGACAGATCCGCGTTCTCATCGAGGCCGAACTCTCTGAAAGAGCAGACATGTCCAACACTCTTACCCTTCAGCACGCCTCCCGTACAGTGACGGGTCTCGCAGCCCTCGCGCGACGCTACGCCGCGGACCCGTCAAGTTGGCCGCTCGCACCGCATTTCGACGCCGCCGCCCGCTGGTACGCCCGGGTCGGCGGTGACTCAACTCACGAGGCCTGGCTGCTGACCTGGATGCCCGGCCAGGCAACCGACCTGCACGACCACGGCGGGTCGGCCGGCGCGTTCGTCGTCGTCAGCGGCGTGCTCACCGAGCAGGTCGTGCGGGTCGGCGACCCCGGAACGGTCGTGCCCCGTGAGGTCACCCTGGGTGAGGGTTCGGTACGCGCGTTCGGGCCCCGGCACGTGCACCGTATCGTCAACGCCGATACCGTGCCGGCGGTCAGCTTGCATGTCTACGCCCCGGCGCTGCGCGAGATGACCAGGTACCGTATCGACGACGGTGTGTTGAGCGTCGCGGTGGTGGAGAAGGCGGGGATCGACTGGTGAGCGGTCGGCGCACCATCGACCAGATTCTCGCCGATGCCCGGGCTCGACTGGACCGGCTCGGCCCGGCCGACGCGGCTCGCGCACAGCGCGAGGGCAGCGTCCTCGTCGACATCCGACCGGTCGCCCAACGGGTCGCCAGCGGCCAGATCCCGAACGCGCTCGTGGTGGAGCGCAACGTCCTCGAATGGCGCTTCGACCCGGCCAGCGACGCCCGCCTGCCAACCGCGGACCGCTACGACCTGCCTGTGATCGTGTACTGCGAGGAGGGCTACACCTCGTCGCTCGCCGCAGCCGCACTGCAGGACCTCGGCCTGTTCCGGGCCACGGACCTCGTCGGCGGTATCAGCGCCTGGCGCGCTGCCGGCCTGCCCATCGAGCCGGCGGTGGAGGCGCGATGACGCACCGATGTCGGCAGTACCCCGCTCCGTCCCGATGGCCGCACGCGAGGAGACCCCCATGACCGCCGCGCCCACCCTGCGCAGCCTCCCCACCTACCGACCAGCCCACCGCACCCCTCCCATTCCGGCGATCTCTACGGCTCCTTCGGACCTTTCGGCCCCTTCGGCTTTCTCCGCCACTTCGGCTTTCTCCGCTCCCTCCGCCGCTTCGGATCCGTCCGCACCTTGGGCTCTTGGGCCGTCGACGCTCGTCGTCAACGTCCAGATCGCGGTACCGCGCGGCACCCCGGCCGCTGAGCGGGTGTTCGCGCTCGCCGACCGCCTGCACGCACTGGCCGTCGACGACACCGACGCCGCCCGCGTGTCGACCACCGTCGCGGTCATCGTGGATGAAACAGGCACGGGTACGCCCGAAGTCCGGCCCCTGTCCGCGCCGGCGCTGGCGCCGGCGCCCGATCTCATGCTGCTCGCCGATCGCCGTATCGCGCTGCTCGACGGAGTGCCGGTGCACCTGACCAGGCTGGAGTACGACCTGCTGCTCTACTTCGCCGACAACGCCGGTCGGGTGCTCACCCGCGGTCAACTGTTGGGCCAGGTCTGGGGGTACACGGTGGCCAGCGGTGGCCGCACCGTCGACGTCCACATCCGTCGGGTGCGCGCCAAGTTGGGCGACCGCGGCCCGATCATCAGCACCGTCCGCGGCATCGGCTACCGGATGGACCAGGTCAGCCGGGTCGCGGTCGTCCGCGATCCTGACGAGGCGACACCCTGACGAGGCGACACCCTGACGAAAGGAGGGGGCGGCTCACAGGTACCGGGCGATGTAGCCGCGAACGCGGAAGATCCGCAGCATCCAGCCGAGGTAGGCGACGCTGAACGCGACCAGGACCGCGGTGCCGGCCGCGGCCAGCCACAGCTCGTGCCAGGGTGTGGAGCCACCGGTGGCGAGCACCCGACCGGCCGCGAACGCGTGCGTGGTCGGCAGTGCCTCGCCGAGCGGGCGCATGGCAGGGGGCAGCGCGCTCACCGGATAGAACACGCCGGACAGCGGCATCACGACGAAGAGGATGCCCCAGGCGAGCGCCTCCGCGCCGCTGCCGAAGCGAAGCACCAGGCCGACCACGAACATCGCGATCGCCCAGCCGATCGCCAGTAGCAGCGCCGCGATCGGTATGAGCCCGAGGCCGATGCTGGTGACGTCGAACGCGTACGCCAGCCAGGCGATCCCAGCCACCACACCGACCCCGGCCACGAGCTTGACCAGCCCGAACAGCGCCACGCCGGCCAGATACTCCCATTCGCGCATCGGCGTGACCATGAGGTTGAGCATGGTCCGCGACCACGTCTCCTCGAGGAAGCCCGTCGCGACCGCGATCTCCGCCTGGTAGACGACGTGCCAGAGCACCACCCCGACGAGCAGGTACAGCGCCACCTGCCGAGCCGCCCCGGTCGCCCGGCTCGCGGCGAAGACGCCGATCGTGCCGAAGAGCACCACATCGACTGCCGGCCACACCACGATGTCGAAGAGCCGGTGCGGACTGCGCTTGAGTACGTACGCGTGCCGTCCGGCGATCGCGAGTACGCGCCACAGCGAGTCGACCATCGTCCTGTCTCCCCTCACAACTCGGCTCTCACAACTCGGCTCTCACAATTCGGCCAGGTGCAGGAACACGCCTTCCAGTCCGTCGTGCCCGAAGCGCCGCGCGATCTCGGCGGGCGTGCCGTCGGCCACCACCCGGCCGCGGGCCAGGAAGACCACGCGCTCACACAGTCGCTCCACCTCGAGCATGTCGTGGCTGGTGACCAGCAGCGCGGTCTCGTGTTCGGTGCACAGGTCGTGAAGTCCGGTCCGTACCCGCAGCGCGACTTCCGGGTCGAGCGACGCGGTCGGCTCGTCGAGAACGAGCAGTCGCGGCTCGTGCAGCGCCGCCTTCACGATGCCGACGAGCGTCTTCTGCCCGCTCGACAGTTCGGTTCCCATGGCGCGGGCCAGGTGCCCGATACCGAACCGATCCAGCCCGGCGCGCGCGGCGTGGTCGGCCCGGCGCATCCCGTAGAGCCGCCCGAACATGCGCAAATACTCGATCACCCGCATCTGGTTGGGCAGCGGTAGGTAACCGGCGGCGAAACCGACCTGCGCCATCGCCGTGCACCGTGCGCGCGGCAGTCGGTGTCCGAGGATCTCGACGGTGCCGGCGTCCGGGCACACGACGCCCAGCGACATCAGTAGCGTCGTGGTTTTGCCGGCGCCGTTGGGACCCAGTAGCCCGACCCGCTCGCCGCGGCCGACCGCGAGGTCCACCCCGTCGACGGCCCGACCCCGCCGGTAGTCCTTCACCAGGCCGGCGACGCGAAGCGCGGCGGTCACCATGAGGGCATGCTCCCAGCATCGTGGGTTAACCGAAACTGATTTCCGGCGCGGGCGAGGTCGCGGCTCAGCGAGCGGGCGAGGTCGCGGCTCAGCGAGCGGCGGCGGGCCGCCCGGTCGGTACCCGCCAGCTGACCGTGGGTGGGCGGGCTCGCGGCGCCCGGTGCCACAACAACAGCAGCCATCCGATGCCGATGCCGGATACCAGCATCAACCCCGCCCAGTCGATGAACGTGATCAGTTGAACCTGGGTCGCTGTCGGCTGCGGGATGTAGCCGCGAGCCAGCAGGTTGTACTGCCACGGCGACCCGGTCAACAGGAGCGTGAGCATGATCGAGATCTGGTGCATGGAGTCCCACAGGGCGTGCAGGAGCGACACTGCCAGGTATGCCACGAAGAGGCGATCCGACAGCAGGAAGTGCTCCCGGGTACTGGGGGAGAACAGCACGCCGCCGAGAATCGCCGTCCACAGGCCGTGCCCGACCGGGGTGAGCAGCCCGCGCAGCATCTCCGTCTGTACGACCTGCAACAGCGACAGGCCACGCTCGGTGAACAGCGCGGTGAACGCGTACCCGGCCGACTCGAACGCGGCGAACCCGAACCCCACGGACGCGCCGAGGATCATGCCGTCGCGCACGGACTTCACCCGGAGGTGGCGGGTCAGCCAGGCCAGCGCCGCGAGCTTGACGCCCTCCTCGATCAGACCGACGCCGAAGAACAGGCCGGGGGAGGGGTGCAGCAGGTAGGACTCCAGCAGCGAGGAGGCCAGGACACCGAGTACCCCACCGGTGATGAACGTGTTGAGAATCAGTTCGGCGGTGATCTCGCCGGTGTCACGGCGTTCGAAGGCCCAGGCCACGAACGTCACCGGTACGAGGAAGCTGCCGAGCAGAACGAGCGTGGGCACGAGGTTGGGGTTTCCGGTCAGGAACGTGACGACCACGGTGAGAAACCACAGCACCAGACCGGAAAAGAAGATCCGTAGCCAGGGCCGGCGTCGACCGCCTCTGGCCGCACTCGCCGTAGCCATGATCCCCTCCAGCGTTCATCGACCACTGACTCGGTGTACCCAGTTAGGTAGCGACCAACCAGGGTCGGTGACACCCGATGCGCCGTCGGATCGGGCGGGAGGGCGAGGAGCGGGGCTAGTGGCTGACCAGCGTCTCCAGGGGGCCGCGCAGGAAGTACAGCAGGAACATGACCGCCACCGCGTACAGCAGCGGGTGCACCTGGCGGCCCTTGCCGCTGGCCAGCTTCAGGAACACGTACGAGATGACGCCGGCGCCGATGCCGTTGGAGATCGAGTAGGTGAAGGGCATCAGCACGATCGTCAGGAACGACGGGATCGCGATCTCGTAGTCGCTCCAGTCGATGCCGCGGACGGCGGTCATCATCAGGAAGCCGACCACGACCAGCGCCGTCGACGCCGCTTCGAACGGCACGATCGTGACCAGCGGCGCCAGGAACATCGCCAGCAGGAACAGGCCACCGGTGACGAGGTTGGCGGCACCGGTACGGGCGCCCTCCGCGACGCCGGCGGCGCTTTCGATGAACGAGGTGGCGCTGGACGAGCCCGCCGCGCCGCCGGCCGCCGCCGCGATCCCGTCGACGAGGAGGATCTCCCGGGCACGCGGAGGAGCGCCGTTCTCCTCGAGCATGTCGCCCTCCTGGGCGACCGCGACCATCGTGCCCATCGTGTCGAAGAAGTCCGTCAGCACCAGGGTGAACGCGAACATCAGGGCGACCAGCCAGCCGGCCCGGGTCCACGAGCCGAGCACGTCGAACTTCCCGAGCAGCGAGAGGTCCGGGATGTCGAAGACGTTGCTAGGCAGCTTGGGAACGTTGAGGCTCCAACCCTTCGGGTTGGGCTTGCCGTTGACGAACGACGGACCGACCTTGGCGATCGCCTCGACGATGATCGCGAGGAGGGTCGAGGTGATGATGCCGATCAGGATCGCGCCCTTGACCCGGCGGACCACCAGGAACAGCGTCAGCAGCAGGCCGACGACGAAGACGAGCGCCGGCCAACTGGCCAGCTTGCCGCCGATGCCCAGGGTCACCGGCGGGGCGCTGGCGCCGCCACGCACGAAGCCGGCGTCGACGAACCCGATCAGCGCCAGGAACAGCCCGATGCCGACGCCGATCGCGGTCTTGAGCTGGGTCGGCACGGAGCGGAAGATGGCCGTCCGTAGCCCGGTGAGCACCAGGATCGAGATGATGACGCCCTCGATCACGACCAGGCCCATCGCGTCGGCCCACGTCATCTGCGGTGCGATCTCGAAGGCGACGATGGCGTTGACGCCCAGGCCGGCGGCGAGCGCCAGCGGGAACCGGCCCACCACGCCCATCAGGATCGTCATCAGGCCGGCGACCAGTGCGGTCGACGCGGCCACCGCGGGCAGCGCAGCCAGTTTCTTGCCGTCGGCGTCCATGGTCGAGCCGAGGATCAGCGGGTTGAGCACTACGATGTAGGCCATCGTGAAGAAGGTCGCGAGACCGCCTCGGACCTCTCGGCTCACCGTCGAACCGCGCTTGCTTATCTCGAAGAACCGGTCGAAGCCGTTGCGGGGCGTACTGGTGGGCTGCGAGCCGGGCTGCGAGACCTGATCGACGATGTCCATACCGTTCCTAGCGTGTGATCACCGGGGAGTTGGGCGCATAGTTTCAGGCTATTCGTCACTTGGGAAGTAGCGACCAACGGCCGGGGCCCAACAGTAACCGAGCCGAGACCTGCGAAATCTCGCCGTAACGAGCGCAGTGATCTTTCCCTCCGATAAGGAGGGTGATGCTCAGAGCACCCCGACGGCGGCGCGGACGGCGAGGCCGACGCCGACGATCATTACCAGGCCAGCGGTCAGGGTCGACGCCGCCGCGGGCACCCGGGCCAGGAGCGGTGACAGCCGCCGGGCCAGTCGCGGCCAGCCGGCGGTCGCCGTCACCCTGCGCTGCACGAAGAGCAGGAGCAGTCCGGCCCCGGTGAGCGCGGCCGCCATCCCCAGCCCGTAGCTCAGCACGAGCAGGACGCCGAAGCCGGCCCGGCCGAGCCCGACCGCGCCGAGGAGTACGACCAGCGCGGAGGGGCTGGGTACGAGGCCGCCGGCGAGCCCGATGCCGGCCAGCCCGAGCTTTCCGGGGCGGCCGGAGCCACTGTGGCCGTGCTCGTGGCCGTGCTCGTGGCCGTGCTCGTGGCCGTGGCTGTGGCCGCCGTGATCATGAGAGTGGCCGTGCGTCTGACCATGAGAGTGGCCGTGCGTCTGATCCTGCGGGTGGGGATGGGGGTGATCGGTGCCGCGGTCACGGCGGCGGAGCGCGTTGAGTCGGAGCGCGTTGAGTCGGAGCGCGTTGACCAGCATGCCGACGCCGACGGCGGTCACGAGGACCCCGCTGGCCAGGCCGAGGTAGCCGATCAGGCGGTCGCCGGCCAGCGCGCTCGACGTGCTCAGCAGCAGGCCGATCACCAGTACGGCGCCGGTGTGGGTCAGCGTGACGGTGGCGCCCACGACCAACGCGTCGCGTACCCGGCCCTTCCTGCCGGCGAGATAGGCGGCCAGCACCGTCTTGCCGTGTCCGGGCAGTGCGGCGTGTCCGGCGCCCAGCAGGACCGCTACCAGGATCGCCAGGACGCCCACCACCGGTGTGAGATGCCGGCCGGCGGCCAGGTGTTGCAGGCGCCGGTCGGCCGCGCCCAGCCACCGGGTCAAGGGGTCGCCGCCGGCCGTCGTCGTGGCCGGCCCGGCGCCCCCGCCGGCCGCCGAGCC
>JAOPWA010000232.1 GCA_025965915.1 Dactylosporangium sp.
ACAGGTATCGGCAAGGTCCACCTCGAACACGTCTTCGCCGCGACCGCCATCAACCTCATCCGCCTCGACGCCTGGTGGACCGGCACGCCCCTGCAACGCACCCGGACAACCCACCTCGCCCGCCTCGGCCTCACCCTCGCCGCATAGCCCGAATTGGGCAACAGGGTCGTACAGGCAGGGCATGACCGAGTAATCGACCTCCACACCTCCATCGTGTCGGCGACGCCGCCGTCGAGCACACGCAGAACCGCAGGTCAGCCGTCGAAACCCAATTCTCGAGCCCTACAGGTGCGGGGCCACTCGGCCGGGGGCGGATGCGCGATGTCACCGCGCTGCGCGCCGAGGGTGTCGAGGATCTGCTGCGGCAGTATCCGAAGGTCCGGGCCAGGGTCGATTCCGGTTACCAGGGCCTGGCCCGTGACTTCGGCGAGCAGGTCAGCGCTCCGCCGAAGAAACCACCGGCAGATGCCACCGACGCCCAGCGAGCTGAATACGACATCGCGCGTAAAGCCCAGTCCTCACAGCGGATCTGCGTGGAACACGCCATCGCTGAACCCAAGGCGTGGCGGCCTTTGCAGCGTTACATCGGACGCCGTGAGCACTTCGAGGACACCGTGCTCGCCATCGCCGGTCTGGTCTCCGACCGCTGCGCAGAGCGGTAACCCCACCACCAACCAAACCTGACAGACAAGCATCACCAGACCCTAATCGTGCACAACCTCGATAGGACATTCCCGCGGCTGGGTGGTCAGACCGCGAACACCTGCGCGTCATCGGCGAAGGCCTTGAACTCCAGGGCATTGCCCGCAGGATCGCGGAGGAACATGGTCCATTGTTCCCCCGGCTGCCCCTCGAAGCGCAGGTACGGCTCGATGACGAAGGTGGTGCCGGCCGCCCGGAGTCGCTCCGCCAGTTCGTGGAAGTCCGGGATCGGCAGGATCAGCCCGAAGTGGGGGACGGGTACATCGTGCCCGTCGACGGGGTTATGTGCCACGTCCCGGCCTCCGGGGGCCAGGTGGGTGACGAATTGGTGCCCGCGCAGGTTCCAGTCGATCCAGGTGTCCGAGCTGCGGCCCTGGGCGCAGCCGAGGATCTCTCCGTAGAAGATACGGGCCGCCTCCAGTTCGTCTACCGGCACGGCCAGGTGGAATCGCGGCAGGGGAGCGGTGGGCGAAGACATGGACGTCCTCCTCGAATATATGTCCGTCTTACGGGTGCTGTCTTGTTTGCAGGCGTGCTGTCTGTCTTTACGGTGCGCTGTGCTGTCAGTTCTCCCCGGCCGCCTGTGGGGTGTCTAAACCTCGTCACTGGGCCTCCGAGGACTGGTAGGCGCTTGATCCGTTCGTGGTTCAGATCAACTGCCAGGCGCTGGAGTCGTGGCGGTCGCAGTTCGAGGGCCCGGTGCGGCCTCCATCCGTTGACGTGGCGGGCGTAGTCGGCCAGAACGCGCCGCAGGTGCCCTTGGCCCCACAGGCTGTCCTGCCTGCTGACCGCCTGCGGATTCGCCGGAGCGTCTCGTGCGTTGCTCCGCATGCGCAGCGACGACTTCGATCTACCCCGGTTCCAGTCCTACAGGATCAGACGGCGATGATCGGGCGCGGTCGGGTGATCGGGTTCAACGCCATGAGCTCGGCGCCGGCGCGCAAGGCCAACGCATCCTCATGGCGGCGAGCCATGATCTGCATCCCGATCGGCAAGCCCGTACTGGTCACTCCGACCGGCACGGATACCGAGGGAAGGCCGACGAGATTAGCCAGCCGAGTGATCGGTGCCGCAGCCGCCGGACCCTCGAGTTGCTGACCTTCGACCTTGGTCGGCTGCGGACCCGCAGCGGGAACCTCCACCGTCGACAGGGTCGGGGCTAGCAGCAGGTCAATCGTGGAGAACCAGTCGGCAAACATGGCCGTGAGCTCCCCGCGCCGGAGGTGATACGTGGCCAACCCGGTAGGTGCGACAAATGCGGAATTCTCGATCCGGGCACGTACGTAACTGGCGATCACCTCGCTGTCGGGCTCGATCGAGTGCCGTTGCATCATCGTGTACGAGTCGAGCGCGCACACCCCGACGAACAGCTCGTTGCAGTCGAAGTCGATCCGCCGCTCACCCTGGTCAGCCACCAGGCCATGAGCGTTCGCGAAGGTGGCCAAGGCGGCTTCGCAGGCAGCCGCAACTTCTGGCGTCGCACCGGCACCGCACAAGTTGGGCTGGTACGAGACGGTCAGGCCGGACAGCTGGATCGTGGCAACGGCTGACGCCAGGTCCACCTTCGGACGGGCCGAAGCGACGATATCGGCGTCGATGGGTCCGGCCATGATAGTCACCAGCCGAGCCGTATCCTCGACGTCCCAAGTCAACACACCAACGCAGGACGTCAACGACGGTTCGCGATCGGGATCGGGTATCAGACCGAAGGTCGTCTTCAGCCCGACGAGGCCGCAGAAGGCAGCCGGTATGCGGAGCGAGCCGCCACCGTCGGAGCCGGTCGCGAACGGCACCATCCCGCTGGCTACCGCCGCCGCCGAGCCACCGCTAGATCCACCCGGCGTCATCTCGGTGTTCCACGGGTTGCGCGTCACCCCGTTGGCCGGACTCTCGGTGAGCAGGCCGCTCATGAACTCCGGCGCCGCTGTCTTGCCAATGGGGATCGCCCCGGCGTGCCGGAGCCGCGCCACGTGTGGCGAGTCAGCGGTCGCCGGAAGCGCGTGCGTGTAGAGCAGACTGCCGTACCGGGTCGGCATGCCCTCGCAGTGCTCGGTTTCCTTTACGGCGAAAGGGACTCCGGCCAGCGGACCGAGCTCGCGGCCGAGGCGAACGTCCTCGTCGACCCGTCGAGCCAGCGACTCGGCCAGCGCCCAGTCGAGGTAAACAAAAGCGTTCAACCGCTCGTTGCCGGCCTCGACCCGGCGTCGGCACACCTCGAGCAGGCCGACCGCGGTCAGCGATCCGTCGCGTATCGCCGCGGCCAATCCGAACGCCGACCATCGTTCGGTAGCGGTGTCTGTCTGATGCAGGGTCAACGCGAACTCCTCGAGCTTGACGTGTTGGACGACCAGGTGACGGAATCCTCGCGGGCCACCTTATTGTTGGCGGAACGGCGTAGCGCCTCGACGAGGATCGGATCCACGGACATCCGGCGGATCAGCCGCTCTTCGAGATTCTCCCGACCGGCCCAACTGTCCAGCGCTACCCAGAGCTGATCGTCGTCGGCGCTGTCGAACGGCTCCTCCGCGACCGAGCGCAGCAATTCGCTCACCTCGGTGCGCACCTCGCCTTCCAACGGCATCAGATCCGCATCGTCCGGCCGGGTGAATATCTCAGTGTGCAAAGCAAGTAAGCGACGCAGCTCGGGAACCGGATTGACATGGTCGTCCACGCGGAGATCGACTACTCGATCGGTCGTCCCGCCATAACCGCCTCCGGCACGTACGACCAGCACGGCCGCGGATTGCCGTCCTCGGCGATCCCCACCAGCCGCGTCGCCGGCCTGCAGCGCGGCCACGATCGTGGGCGCCACGGGCATACCGGGGACGTGCGCGGCAACCGCGTCGGCCATGGCCTGCACGACCTCGGTACCGACGAGCACATTGCCGAGCGCCGCGAAGCCCGGACCGACGAGCTGATACGCGGTCTGCTGGCAGCCCGTACCCGTGTGCGCCGCGCATCGCCCGTCGCGATCGAGGACGGCCAGCTGTCGGCGCTCGGACAGCTCGTCCTCGTCTATCAATCGCGCCACAACGTCGTCGGCCGGCAGCCCCTGTCCGAGCAGTCGAAGCCCGTTGGGCCCGAAGGAGACGTTGACCAAGGCTTGGGTTGCGACCGCACCGGTCTCCGCGCTCGCATGCAGTACGAGGGCCCCCACGGCGAGAAACCGGGACGCCACCCCGGCTCCGGTCTCGCCGGTCGCCGCGTCGCGCAGTAGAACGGAGAACGTCACGTCGCTCCTTCCTCGGCGCCGTTGAGCACGGCTCGCATGGTGCCTCCGCCGGGCGGATCCGTACGCCTCCGGAGGATGTCTGGCATACTACACAGGTCGCGGTCGACGGTCGACTGTCGACAATAAGGACGGTAATGAAACCCCTCGCGCACGCAGTCCTGCCCGAAGAGGTCGTGAGCCGCATCCGGGAAGAGATCCTGACCGGCCGGCTCCCGCAAGGCCAAAAGCTCAGCGAGACCGAGCTCGCACAGGCTCTATCGGTCAGCCGCGCGCCCATCCGCGAAGGGCTCCTCCGTCTGGCCGGCGAAGGTCTCGTTACCCTTACCCCGCATCGCGGCGCGGCCGTGGTCCGACTTTCCCCGCAGGACACCAGGGAACTGGCGACCTTGCGGGCGGCGCTGGAGGAGGTGGCCTGGTCCGCCGCCTGCACGAAGCTCGACGACGCTGGACATCGCGAACTGACCGCGATCGTGGAGGAGATGCGCGAGAACGTAGCGGCCAAGGAACACGAGCGGCTCGTCCGGCTGGACATCGACTTCCACGACAAGGTGTTCGAAATTGCCTCCCACGGCCGCCTCTACGCGGCCTGGACGACGATTAAGTGGCAGGCGGCGCTCTACCTGCTGACCAGGCGTGCCGTGTCCGAGGACTACCACGAGATCGTGGTCAACGAACACGAGGAACTGCTGATCGTCCTGACCGCCGGTGAGCCGGGACGGGCCGTGTCGGCGATCAACCGGCACATCGCCGGCGGCTATCTGCGCCTCCTGGCGAGCTACGAGGCGCCGGAGGAAATCCCCGAGAAGTTTACGACCATCACGCAATCGAGCCGCAGACGGGTATGACTCTGGAGAGCGCCGCGTGATGACCGTGTCACCTGCCGACCTTCCGCCTACCGAGAATGCGCGCCTGCCGCGCAGCCACATCCCCCGTCGCCGCACCGGCCGGGGCGGCGACGTTCGCGAGCGCTGACCTCGCGTCGCCGAAACGCAGCACCCGAACCCGTTCCTGTTCCGCCCACCGGATGAAACATTGTCGACACATTGGCTCTCTAAGTTTCAGATTGTCGACAGTCTGACGTGGAGACGAGGTTCCGATGCTCGAAGGTGGGATCCGGCCGGCTCGACGGTCGGTGCTCGCTGAAGACGTCGCCACCAGCATCCGGCAAGCCATCTTCGACGGCTCGATCGACGGCGGGCGGCTGAGCGACGCCGAGCTCGCGCAGCAGCTCGGCGTGAGCCGGGGGCCGGTGCGGGAGGCGCTGCTTCGGCTCCAGCAGGAAGGCATCGTCGAGATCGCACCGCACCGCGGAGCGTCGGTGGCCACGTTCACCGCGACGGACGTCTACGAGCTTGCCTCGCTCCGGACGGCACTGGAGGTCTTCGCGGCCGAGCTCGCGGTCGAGCGGGCGACCGAGAGCGACTTCGCCGCGATGGCCGAAGTCACCAGAGCATTCGCACCGGCCGCTGCCGCCGGTGATGACCTCAAGGTGGTCCGGCTCGACATGCAGTTCCACGACGCGCTGTACCGAGCAGCGCATCACAGCCGGTTGTGGAACGCCTGGGCCGGGATGCGATCGCAGGTAACGCTCTTTCTGTTCAAGCGGCGCAGTGCCAGCGACGACTACGGCCAGCTGGCCGCCATCGAGCATCAGGAAATCCTGGACGTGCTTATGAGCCGCGATATCGAGCAGGTACGGCACATGGTCGAGCAACATCTACGTGGCTCGTACGACCGGCTCAGCCGCCCCTTCGCGGTCGAGTGTGCGGCCGCCGTTGCGACTCTGTCCAGCGTCCAGACCCCCGCGGTCAGCGGCGGGCCCGGAATGGGGGAGCGAGCATGAGGACGTATCTCTTCCGGCGGCTGGCTGCCGTGCCGGTGCTGATCTTCGCGGTCAGCGCGCTGGTCTTCCTGTTCATTCGCATGATCCCGGGCGATCCCGTCAAGGCGATCCTCGGTACGAACGCTGGCGACCCCACGCTGGTCGACCGGCTGCATCGCCAGCTCGGCCTCGACAAGCCGCTGCAGGAGCAGTACGGCAAGTGGCTCGGCGGCGCGCTGCACGGAGACTTCGGATACTCCTACATCCAGCAGCGCTCGGTCGGTCAGCTCGTCATGACGAACCTGAACTGGACCGTGCAACTGGTGTGCGCCTCGCTGGTCGTCTCGCTGATACTCGGCACGGCCGTGGGAACCTTCGCCGCCCTCAAACGCAACAGTGGCACCGACACGCTCGTGATGACGACCGCATTGGTCTTCCTGTCCATTCCCAGCTTCTGGCTCGGGCTGCTGCTGCTCGTGGCTTTCGCGGTGCAGCTGCAGTGGTTCTCAGTGGTCGGCGGCGGATCGTTAAGCGGTCTTGTGCTGCCGGCGGCCACCCTTGGGCTCGGTAGCATGGGTTTCATCGCGCGGTTCGTGCGCTCGAGCATCATCGAGACCCTGGAACAACCGCACGTCCTCTACGCGCAAGCGCGCGGAATCCCGGCCGGTGCCGTCATTCGCCGGCACGTCATGCGCAATTCGATCGCGCCACTGTTGACCGTGATCGGCCTCGAAGCGGGCAACCTGGTGACCGGTGCCGTCGTGGTCGAAACGATCTACTCGCGGCCGGGTCTAGGTCGGCTTCTGGTGTATTCCAGCGTGAACAAGGATTACCTCACTGTGCAGGCGGTCGTCTTGCTAATCGCCCTCATCTATGTCCTGATCAATCTCGTCACCGACCTCGTCCGGCCCGTCCTCGATCCACGATTGGCCTACGTCAAATGAGCGACGGGATGCGAGAACTCCTCCGGGGTCCGGGCGCAGCCACACCGCTAACCATCGGGGATTCGGCAATGGATGCCGGCGACATCGCCGTGGTGCCGGTTGCGCTTCGCAGGCGGCTGATCCGATCTTTACGGCATCCGAGTCTGGCTGTCGGCGCCGTGCTTGCGATTATCGTCGTGGCCTTGGTACTGGCGGCACCGTTGATTACCTCGACCAGCCCGACTGCTCAGGACGTGCTGGCGCGATTCGAGTCGCCATCGATGTCGCACCTGATGGGCACAGATCAATTTGGCCGCGACATCTTCACCCGGGTGTTGTACGGGGGTCAGGTCACCCTGCTCGGCAGCGTGGAGGTCGTCGCGCTGGGCGGGTTCGTCGGCACGGTCCTCGGCTTACTGGCCGGCTTCGCCGGGGGGTGGATCAACTTCGCTGTAATGCGGCTGATCGATCTCATGCTGGCATTTCCGGGAATCTTGTTGGCGTTGAGCATCAACGCGATTCTCGGACCAGGCTTCACGCACGGAGTCCTGGCCGTGGCCCTGGTTCTCATGCCCATTTATGCACGGGTGGTCGAGAGCGCGACCATGTCCATTCGCCGAATGCCGTACATCGACAGCGCAATCACGCTGGGGGCCACCCGGCGGCACATTATCATCCGGCACATCGTCCCGAACGTGGCGTCATCGATCCTGGTGCTTTCCACGTCATGGCTCGGCGTCGCCGTGCTGTGGTTGTCGGCGCTCGGCTTCATCGGGCTCGGTGCCCAACCGCCCCAACCGGAATGGGGAGCCATGCTCAGCGACGGAAAGACCTACATCACTCTCGCCTGGTGGCTGACCACTTTTCCTGGCGTATTCCTGGCTCTTTTCATCATCGCGGCGAACCTCTTCGGCGATGGATTGCGCGACGAACTCGACACGACTCTTGCTCGCGGATAGGAGGTGTCGCGGAGAACATCAGCAGCATCCACTCACCGTCAAACCGGTTCGAGCGATCGCGACAAGAGCGCCGGCGTGGCAACCAACCAGCATTGGTCGCATGTCCAATCTTAAGGAGAAACTGACAAATGAACCATCGGCGCACTGGTGCGGTTGGTGCGGTTGGTGCACTGGGGGTCCTACTGCTGGCGGCATGTACGGGAGGCGCCGGCTCCAGTGGCAGCAACAATTCCCAAGTGAACACGAACGCCACACTCACGGTCGCGTGGGCCGAGCAGCTGGCCACGCTGAACCCGGCGACGACCGGCGCTCGCGATGTCGGGCCTATCGACGTCAACATTTTCGACACGCTGGTCTGGCTCGATAAGAACAACAAAGTGACGCCGGACCTGGCGACGAAGTGGACGGTCTCGTCCGACGGTCTGAAGTACGACTTCGACCTCCGATCCGGTGTGAAGTTCCATGATGGCACGCCGTTCGACGCCAAGGCCGTCGTGGCGAACATCGACTACATCACCAACGCCAATACCGCGTCGGCCACGTCGCTTACCCTGCTCGGGCCGTGCACCAAGGCGGTCGAGCTTGCGCAGTACAAGGTCGAGCTGCAGTGCACCAAGCCGTATGGTCCGCTGCTGGCACAGCTTGGTGAACCGTACCTAAGCATCCAGTCCCCGACCGCGATCACCAAGTACGGCAAGGACTTAGGGAACCACCCCACCGGCACCGGCCCGTTCAAGTTCGAGAGCTACGTACCCAACCAGAAGCTGGTTTTGACGCGAAACCCCGACTATCAATGGGCGCCGCCGGCGGTCGGCCAGAACGGGCCGTCCAGGATTGCGAAGCTGGTGTTCGACATCGTCACCGATGCTCAGGCGAGGGTGAGCGAATACCAGAGCGGGCAAGCACAGTTCATGCAAGAGACACCGGGCGACTTCTTCAAAAAGCTTGGCTCCGACCCGTCAAACCAGGCTGTGACGTTCCCGATCTCCGGCATGGGCGTGTTCCTGCCGATCAACGCAAGTACGTTCCCGACCAACGATGTCGCCGTCCGGCAGGCGCTGCTCTACTCGGTCGATAAGAAGAAGGTCATCAAGGCAACTGATGGCGGCGCGTATCAGGTGCTGGATACGCCGCTCGCGGGGAGCATGGTCGGCTACGACAAGTCGGTAGGCGACATGTACTCCTACGATCCCAGCAAGGCGGCGAGTCTGCTGACCGGGGCCGGGTGGTCGAAGACGAACGGCACCTGGATGAAGGACGGCAAGAAGCTCACGATCCGCTTGACGGCGCCATCGGATGTCTCGGGTTATCCGCTCATGGTGCAGGCGATCCAGGCCCAGTTGAAGGACGCCGGCATGGATGCCGTGGTGGACCTTCAGTCGACCAACGCGTGGTTGGACGATGCCTCGAAGAAGGGCAGCACGATGTCCATGACGCCGTCGCAGTATGTCGGCGTCGACCCGGACGCGCTGAGCGTGTGGTTCTTGCCGGATCAGTACCTTAACTGGAGTCACTACGTCAACAGTGACCTGACGAATCTACTGATGCAGGGACGGACTCAGCTGTCCGATGCCGATCGCACGGCGACCTACAAGAAGGTTCAGCAGCTCATCCTGCAACAGGCGCTGATGTTCCCGCTGCACGAGAACTCCGACCTGGTTGTTATGTCGAGCAAGCTCAAGGGCGTCTCGTATTCCGGCGGCGGCTTCGAGTACTTCTACCCAGCCTCGCTGGAGGGATAGCAGATGGTTGTCGACCATAACGACGGGTCGGTCGACCGGAGAAAGGTTCTCCTGATCCGGGCCGCTCGGTTGATCGACGGCAGCGGCGCTCCGGCAGTTGTCGACCCGGTTGTCGTCGTCGAGGGCGGCTTGATCACCGGGATATTCCAGGGGCAGATTCCCGATGGGGCGGTACCGGCGGATGCGCAGGTTATCGATTTGGCCGGCCACACCCTGCTCCCGGGGCTCATCGACTGCCACGTACACCTCAACTTTCCCGGCGACGGTACCTCGCTCGAGGACTGGATGACCGAGTCGGACGGGGTGTTGCAGACCTTCTCGACCTTCGCCGCGCAAACGGCCCTGCGGGGCGGGATCACGACGATCCGCGACACAGGATCCCGGGGCAACACCACCTTCGATCTGCGTCGCGCTGCGGAACTATCTAACACACCCGCCCCACGGATGCTGTTGTGCGGTCAGCCGGTCACGATGACCGGGGGCCACACCTGGCCTCTGGGCGGTGAGGCCGACGGGGTCGAGGGGGTCAGACGCCGCGTGCGGCAACTCGCAAAGGACGGCGCCGACTGGATCAAAGTCATGGCTACCGGCGGCGGTACCCGCAACACCATGTCGTGGAAGGCTTCGTATAGCGTCGCCGAGCTGAGGGCCATCGTCGACGAAGCGCACAGCCTCTCCCGCAAGGTCACCATCCATTGCTTGAGCGCACGGGGGATCGAGGGCGCGATAAATGCCGGCGCCGATCAGATCGAACACGGCAGCTTCTTCGTCGACGGTGCCGGGCATCAGGAGTTCGAGCCGGCCGTTGCCGAGAAGATGGCCACATCCGGTATCGCGGTTACGCCGACGCTCTCGGTCCGAGCTTTCGTCGTGAAGATGATCGAATCGGAGACGGATCGCTCGCCGAAACGGCAAGCGGAGCTGGATCAGTGGCGCCGGATGCTCGACGGTGGTCTCGCGCAGTTCCGCCTCATGCAGCAGATGGGAATTAACTTCGTGGCCGGGACGGACGCCGGCTGGATGTTCTCACCGTTCAATGCCCTGGCCGAGGAGATGGCGCTGATGAACGAAGGGGGCATTGCAGCCTTGGACGTTATCGCCGCCGCAACCGGAAAGGCGGCGTCTGTGCTGGGAATCGCTGATCGGGTCGGGCAGGTGGCGGTCGGCATGGAAGC
>JAOPWA010000241.1 GCA_025965915.1 Dactylosporangium sp.
AGCACCGTCGCCAGGGCCGGGGAGAGGTTCTTGACCAGCGAGCCACTCGCCGCGGCCGCGGCTTTCAGCCGCTCCACCGCCGGGCCGGACTCGCTGTCGGGTAGCCGCGACAGGGACCGGACGTACGTGTCGACGGCAGCGCGCAGCGGCGCGAACGGCTGCGGGTCGTCGGAGGCGCTCTTGCCGTGCAGTACGAGGTGACCGGACCGGCCGGCGGCGCGGGTCAGCTCCCGCACGAGGCGGCTCTTCCCGCCGCCGGGCGCGCCCTGTACCAGCGCGATCCCGCCCCGGTTCCCGAGGGCCCGCTCCCACCGGTCGCCCAGGGTCGTCAGCTCGTCGTCCATGCCCACGAGTGGTTGGTCCTGAACCGTCAGGGGCTCGTCGGCGGTGGCCAGCGGGAAGTCGGCGTCCGGCTCGGCGGCCACCAGCCGCAAGTCGGCCAGCAGCCCGGCACCGCTCTGGTATCTGTCGTCCGGGTCCTTCGCGAGGAGCCGGCAGATGATGCCCGCGAGTGCGGGGGAAAGTCCGGGTGCGAGGTCGCGCGGATCGGGTACCGGCGCGACGGCGTGCAGCCGCAGCAACTCCCCGACGTCGGCGGCGGCGAATGGCGGTGTGCCGGTCGCACACTCGAACAGCACCGCCCCGAGCGAGTACAGGTCGGACCTGCCATCCACCGGGCGGTTGAGCATGCCGGACTGCTCCGGGGAACTGTAGGCGAGTGTCCCCGCGATCTGGTCGTCGCGGGCGTCGTCCATCCGGGTGGCCAGGCCGAAGTCGATCAGCCGGGCGGCCCCGTCCGGCGTGAGGATGATGTTCTCCGGTTTGACGTCGCGGTGCACGAGAGCCGCGCGGTGCGCCGCGCCCAGCGCCGCTGCCACGTCGATACCCAGAGCGGTCACCCTGTCGCCGCGCAACGGTCCGCCGCCCAGCAGACCGGCGAGCCGTTGTCCCTCGATCAGGTCCATCAGAAGGTACGGCCGGCCGTCGGTCATCCCAACCTCGTGGACACGTGCGAGTCCCGGGTCGTTGATGGAGGCAAGCAGGGCGGCCTCCCGCCGGAAAGCCAGCACGTACGACTCGTCGTCCACGCCTGCGGGCTGCAGCACCTTCATCGCGTACGCGGAGCCGCCGCGGCGGACCCGGTACACGATCGCCTGCGCCCCCCGGCCTATCTCGCCAAGCACCTCGAGCCCGGCGACGTCGCCAGGCTGCTGTGTGTTGGCCGGATCGACCGGCGCCGGAGGTGCGGTGGGCACGTGCTCTTCATCGGTCGTCAAACGTCAAGGCTGAGCCGATCCGACGATGAACTCGCCACGTCTTTGAGAGCCGGGTCTGTGAGAGCCGGACCGTTGAGCCGGGTCGTTGAGAGCAGGGCGGACGCTCCCGGGACTACCTGATGGCCTGCTGACGGTTGGACAGTTCCAGCCGGGACACCCCGGACGGGTCGAAGCCGAGCACCTGGCCGTAGAACGACAGTTCCGCCTCGTGCGCCGCGATGATCGTCGACTCCTTGCGGAAACCGTGCTGCTCCCCTTCGAACTCCAGGTAGGCGTGCGGAATGCCCTTCGCGGCCAGCGCGTCGCGGAACATCAACGACTGCGACGGTGGCACCACCCGGTCGTCGGAGCCCTGCAGCAGCAGTACGGGGCACGACAACCTGTCCACATGCGACAGCGGGGACCGTTGCACGTACAGGTCTCGTGCCTGCGGTAGCGGCCCGACCAGCCCATCGAGGTAGCGCGACTCGAAATCGTGAGTGTCCTGCGCGAACCGCAGTAGCTCAGCGACCCCGAAGTATGATGTGCCGGCAGCGAAGAAGTCGGTGGAGGTCAGCGCTGCGAGAGTGGTCCAGCCACCGGCCGAACCACCACGGATGGCCAGCCGCGCCCCGTCCGCTTCACCCCGATCCACCAGAGCCTGGGCGGCCGCCACGCAGTCCTCGACGTCGACGACGCCCCACTGGCCCGCGAGTACTTGACGGTAGGCGCGCCCATAGCCCGCCGAGCCGCCGTAGTCGACGTCGATGACGCCGATCCCGCGGCTGGTGAAGTAAGCGACTTCCAGCTTGAGCACCGGCAATGATTGCCCGGTCGGACCGCCGTGCACGAAGACGACGTACGGCGGCTGCTCGCCCTCCGGCGCCCGCGCCCGGGGGTTGCGCGGCGGGAAGACATGGCCGTGCACCACCCGGCCACGCGGGCCGGGCAGGGCCTCGGACCTCGGCTCCGGGAGGTAGGCCGGGTCGGGGACGTGGTCCAGCGAGGACCGCACCCGCTCCATGGCCCCGGAGTCCGGCTCCACCCGGACGACAGTGAGGGGCTCCTGTCCGCTGCCGGCGATGCCCACGACGCTAGCGCCGCCGAGCGCACCGGTGTCGCCAGCCGCGAGGGTGGGCGACCAGACGGTGAATGGCAGTTCGAGGTCGCTGAGCGTCCCACGTGCGGGGTCGAGAATGCCGAGGGCGTACGTGCCGGTGCCGTGCAGCACGGCCAGTCTGCCGTCCCCGAGTACCGTGTACGACGCCCGGCCCAACAGCCACATCGGGAAGGCGAACTCCTCGTCCCGGGGGCAGAGCGCCTGCGGTTCACCGCCGTCAACGGGCACCCGGTACAGGTTCCACCAGCCGCTGCGATCGGATATGGCGTACAGCGTCGTGTCATCGACCCACTCCGGTTGTAGCACCGACTCCTCGGGACCGCCGAGCAGGGACCGAACGGACGTGGCCACGCCGTCGTCGAGGTTCGCGATCCGCAGTTCGGTGCCGTCCCACGGCATCCGCGGGTGGTCCCACGCGATCCACGCGACGTGGCGGCCGTCCGGGGAAATCCTGGGGCAGGCGACGAAGTCGCTGCCACCGGAGGCGAGATCACCCCCGCCAGCCACCTCACGTACCCGGGTGGCATCGGCGGCGGCGCTACCATCGAGCGGCACCGCAACGATGTGGCGGGTTATCCGGCCGTCGTGGTGCGCCTCCCGTACGCACAGCACCTCGAGGGCATCTCGGGTCAGCACCGGATCGGCGTAGCGCAGTGTCCCTCGTTCGGCGGGCTCCGGAGTCAGCGGACGGGCCTGCGACGAGCCGTCCTCCAACAGGTACAGGCGCTGGTCGTCCCAGTGCGTGAAGACCAGCGAGACCCCGTCAGCGCCTGGCACCGGGAGCCAGGCCCGGCCGCCGTACTCGTGCACCCGGCTACGCGCGTGCCACGGCTCGGGCAGGGCGTCGACGACGGTGCCGTCACCACGGCGACGCACGACCGTGGCCCGCCCGTTCTCCTGCGGTCGGATCTCATCCCACCAGATCTCGTCGCCGATCGCTGCGACAAACCCGAGCGTCACGCCCGAGTGGGCCAGATCGGTCGCGCCGATGGGCGAAGGCCACTCGCCATAGGGCAACTCCCGCACGTGTCCTCCCTCGTCGTGGCGGCCCGTCTGAGTCTCACCGCCGGCCCCCAACCGCCCCAACCCGAAAGCGCGCGGTGTGCGCGGATCGTCAAATCCGGCGGCCACCCGGGTCCTGCGTCACGGACGCCCGGGCGGCTGACCGCCCATCATGGCGATTGTCATACTGACGCCGTTCGGCGGCCACCGGAACCGGATCTTTCTTACCGGGGGAAGACGTAATAATGGCGGAGATACAACCCCGGTCCAGTAGCGCCGATCGACCTGGCACCTCTATTCTGCCGACCAGACCGTCGGCCGTTGTATCGTCACTGTTTTCGGTGACCGCGAATCCGATACACCTCCTCGCCCATGGCCTGGCCTGGGTATCTGGCGATGCGCGATGTTGCGGACCGACTCGGTCCGACAAATGGCCGATGCGGTTTGGTTCAACGAAAAAATATAAGTCTCTATTAAGTAATGCTTTGGAACTTTAATTCTTTGAATGGCGCTTGACGATTATCCA